>JBHACV010000170.1:0-51767 GCA_041854705.1 Corynebacterium sp. | reverse complement strand
GTACGGGCAGCACTACGAACGGAATTACCTGAACGGACAAGCAAACAAAACCGAGTAACAACCACAGCATCCAGATCCCACTGCGACCGCACACAATCACCTCACAATTGTCAGGTGTTTCCACGACCACTAGAACCTGCGAGATGCGACGTAACGCAAAAACCCCAGCCACCGTTGCGGCGTGGGGAAAATTGATAATGGGAAACGCTAAATAGCGCGCACCTTTAACGCTTGGGGACCTTTAGCGCCATCGCCAATCTCAAATTCAACCTGCTGATTTTCCTCCAAGGAACGGAAGCCACTGCCTTCAATTTCTGAGTAGTGGACGAAGACATCAGCAGTGCCATCTGCTGGTGCGATGAATCCGAAACCTTTTTCAGCATTGAACCACTTTACTGTGCCCTGTGCCATTGTTTTATCCTTTATGTTTAGCTATCTTTTTCGGTGCGTGAAACCGATTTTGCCTAAGGTCGTTCACGTCACGCACACTTGTTGCAGCGATTGAAATCCGCTTCAACCCCATGCCTCCCACATCTCAGCGACAACTAAAATGTGACAACATGGCAATTCAGGGGCGACTTCACATTGCTAAAATGCCTTTGAGGATTGAATCCAAAAGTGGCGACCTTCCGTACCAGTGTTCCATGTTTGGCCGGTAAAAAGAATATCCATGACAAACGAATCCGAAAAAACCCTGCTCAACAAGAAAAAAGATCCACAGGCCGAATCTGAGACAGCTAGCCCCAATGTGGGGTACCAACTTGGTGAGGAACTACACAGCGCACTTACGCATCGTTTTCCTGGGTCAACCTGCACCCATCGCGAAATACTCCCAGCTAAACCCGCACAATTCGCTGATTGGCCTGTCTGGTGTCATCCACCACTTATCGACGCCCTTACCAACATCGGCATTAGCAAACCTTATAGTCACCAGCGGGCTGCTGCTGAGGCTGCCTACCACGGACAGCATGTAGTTGTGGCCACTGGCACGTCCTCAGGAAAATCCCTGTGCTACTTGCTGCCAATCCTATCAACACTGGCTACAGACTCGAGCACCTGCGCCTTATATCTCACTCCGACCAAAGCTTTGGGATCAGACCAGCTAGCTGCTACCTCCCGGCTGATTCGTGAGGTCACTGGGCTAGGTGATATTCATCCTGCGCCTTATGATGGTGACACCCCAACAGATGTGCGCCCAAACATTCGGGATTCCTCACGTTTTATTTTTACCAACCCTGATATGCTGCATGCTGGCATTTTGGGAAACCATCACCGCTGGGGTCGGTTACTACGCAATTTGCGCTACCTCGTTATTGATGAATGCCATTCCTACCGTGGCGTATTCGGCGCCCATGTCGCCTTGGTAATTAGACGGTTGCTGCGGATCGCACGACGCTATGGCGCCAAGCCAACCGTGATCTTTGCCTCTGCTACCAGTAGGGATCCTGCCCATCACGCGCACTTGCTGATTGGCGAAGAAGTACTCGCCATCACTGAAGATGGCGCCCCCACCGGCACGCGGACTGTATTGCTATGGGAACCAGGATTTGTTGATGGGCTCAGTGGTGAAAATGGCGCTCCTATTCGTCGTGCTGCACCCACCGAAGCTGCTGGCATGATGGCCACCCTTGTAGCAGAAGGGGCTCGGGTACTCACCTTTGTCCGCTCTCGTCGACAAGCAGAGTTGGTAGCCATGCGCGCCCAAGAAGAACTCAGCTATAACCGCCGTGGTGATCTTGCTAATCGCATCGCGTCTTACCGGGCAGGCTACCTTGCTGAAGATCGGCGGGCATTAGAACAAGCCTTAGATGATGGCACTTTGCTAGGCGTTGCTGCCACCAATGCGCTGGAACTTGGTATCGATGTTGGCGGCCTAGATGCCGTGGTCACCGCTGGCTACCCTGGAACGGTAGCTAGTTTCTGGCAACAGGCGGGTCGGGCGGGACGCAGAGGTCAGGGATCTGTAGTAGTACTAGTCGCTCGTGACGACCCAATGGACACCTACGTGGTACATCACCCCGAGGCGATCGTAGGCAAACCAGTAGAATCATTGGTATTCAACCCAGCTAATCCCCACATTCTAGCTGGTCATATTTACTGTGCGGCGCTGGAATCACCACTGAGTACAGCTGATATTGATCACTTCCATGCGCACGAAGTTGTAGATAATTTAGTAGAACAAGGTTTGCTACGGCGTCGAACCACCGGTTGGTTCGGCGTACTACAACCAGGTCAACCCGACCCACATGAGGTAATTAGCCTGCGCGGTGGCAACCACGATGTCATGATTGTCGATAGCACCGATGGCCGTATGCTCGGGACTATCAATCATGCCCAAGCTCCTGCCCAAGTCCACCCCGGCGCGGTATATCTTCATCGAGGCGAAACCTTTGTGGTTGAGTCTCTTGACTTGGAGCAATCGGTGGCATTGGTGAAACCGGATTTTCCTGATTTTTATACCCATCCGCGTTCTACTACCGATATTCGCATTATTGCGGAACCGGAGCAGTTGGTTAATCCTGCACCAGGAGTGTGGGTGTGCAATGTTGAGGTAGAGGTCACCGATCAAGTTATTGGTTATGTGGTTAAGGCCTTTGATGGTTCGACTATATCGGTAGTGCCATTGGATATGCCGCCGGAAGTGCTTCGGACTAGGGCGGTAGCTTATACCGTTGATCCGGTGATCTTGAGTGATTTGGGTATTAAGGATATTCCCGGGGCATTACATGCTGCTGAGCATGCAGCAATTGGACTGTTGCCGCTGATTGCGACCTGCGATAGGTGGGATATTGGTGGTGTATCCACCGAGCTGCATTTAGATACTGGGTTGCCCACTGTATTTGTTTATGATGGGCATCCTGGGGGTGCGGGTTTTGCAGATTGTGGTTTTCATCGGTTTGGGGAGTGGATTTCTGCCACCTTCGAGGCGGTGGATTCATGCAGCTGTGATGCGGGTTGTCCTTCCTGTGTACAGTCCCCGAAATGTGGCAATGGTAATTCACCGTTGGACAAGGCTGGAGCGCACCTGCTTTTGCAGGCATTGTCAGCGATGTTTGCGTAGTAATGGTGGGGTTGGGCTGGTTGTCGCTGAGGTTGCGAGGTCCACGTCTTAGCCTAGTGGGGGTTGGAACTCGTGCCTTGTTCCAACCCATCTAACTTCAATATTGCTAATATGTGAGTGCGTTACAATGGCCCAGCTTTGGCTTTGGCGGTGGCAGATCGTTTTGTGGTGGTGATTTCAACATCATTGCCATCGATGTGGCAGTGGGTCATTGTTGCATGGTTTTGGGTGGTGATGGTTTCAGCTATTTCGCACGCATCTGCCCCCGAGTAGTGCGCTTCAGCTCCGGCGACAGCTGCTAGTTCGGCGGCCACCCTGGCACAATGGGTATCTATAGTGATAGTGGCGATAGAGATGAGAATTACCGTGACCATAACCAATGCACCGATGATGCCAGCTGTGGTGATGGTGGCATTTCCGTCCTCGTTGCTTAGGATTTGCATGGTGTTCATTAGTGTTCCATTGGAAAGATAGCGGTGGCACTAACTGTGCCTATCACAGCTGGTACTGTCGCAGTGGCGGTTGCTAGTCCACCGTGTTCTACGATGTTAACTTCACCTTTGGCCGGTTGATAGGGCACTCCGATGGCATGAGCTCGGGCGGCGGCCCCGGCGGAGTCAATGGCGCTGAGGTAGGCTCCCAAGCTGGTCATGCCTCCGATCATGGCGATGAATATCACCATGAGTGCGCTGAGTGCTAGGGCGGCTTCGACAGTGACGGAGCCTTCGTCGTTGGCTGGGATAGGCGTAGTCATGGGTTTAAGGGGTATTGCTTAGGGCATTGGTGATGATGGACTGCAGTGCATCAGAGACGGTGCCAGAGCTAACCACTAGGTAGAGGGCTCCGGCTAGGGCTGCGGCGGCGAGTGCGCCCATAGCGTATTCAATGGTGGTGGAGCCTTCATCGTTATGTAGAGTGTGAAAGAGGGTGATATTGGACATGGGGGTTCCTTTCGGTGTTGTAAGGGGTTAGAGGTTGATAAATGTGCTGCCCATTCCTAGTAGTACGGGCATGAGTCCGAGTAGGAAGAATGCGGGCAGGTAGCACAGGGTCATGGGTAAGGCGATGAGCACTCCAGCTCGTTCGGCTTTGACAGTTGCTTCTTCTTTTGCCTGTTCGCGGTGTTGGCTGGCAATACGTTGGCAGGCTTCAAAAAGGGCGGCACCGGATCGACCAGAGTTACCAGCTAGGTGCGCAAGTTCGCTTAGCTGGGGAATGGCAGCCACCTCCGACCACGCACGCTCGGCTTCAATGCCTAGAGCTAGTAGTCTCGCGGTGCGTCCCCATGCGGGTTGGGTACTAGCACTGGCGACGGCTGCCGCAGCTTTTTGGGGTCCAAGTCCGGCTTTTAGGCAAGCGGCGAATAGCTCGATGTCTGCTGCGTGTGCTTGGGTGCTGGCTTCCTCGGCCTTTGGGCCATCCCTGGCGCGGGTGAACCGAGTACTAAGGGATAGGCGGTTTGTGCCCTCAGGATGGTGGAGCCTAATAATCGGTGGTTGGAAGCTGTAGTACATTCCCATACTGAATAAGATTGCGGCGATGAGTGTCATTGTGTTGCCTTTTCAATAATGTGATTGCTCCAGATCAGTCCGGCGCATTCGGCGCCGATACCGCAAATTAAGAGCAGGTTTCCGATTCGATTACCGATCAGGATTGCGAGGGTGTCTACCCCGAGTGCAAATCCCATGAGTATGCCGAAAATCGGGAGGATTGCGAGGATGATGGCGGTGATTTTGGCGCCTCCTAAAGCTGCGGTAACCCGGGCTTCGTGGCGTTCTTCGTGGTCAAGTCGGTCTCTAATGTGACAAAGGATCCCCACGAGTGACATGCCGGTGGTTTCGGCGATGCGCCAACCAGAAAATAGCAGGGCGAGGCTGGGGATTTCCGGTGTGGTTTTCATATTGTGTTCTAGATTGTGTGTCCCAAGTGCGGTCGTGCTCAGCGCGTGGCGCAGCTGTGGTTCGGTAACTTGTTGGCTGGCAGTACTTAGTGCTTGCTGTAGTTGTGCACCGGCTTGGAGTTCGCCAATGATAATCCCCAGCATGTTTGAGGTGTCTGTTCGTTGCCATGCGTTACGACGCCGCCATCTGCGACGGCGACCTAAATGCACAGCAGTAGCTGCTATGATGCTCCCGGCGATAGCAAGCGGTAAGAGGATGCTCACTAGGTGGCGGAAGCTTAAGCCACCGATGATGCAGATACTTAGACCAATTATCACTGGGTGGGTACCTAGGCGGTGAAGTCGATCGCGTAATGATGTGGTGTTGTATTGGAGTCGGTAACTGACACCAGTGGGAATGGCGCTGATGATGGCTACGCCACAGAGGGAGAGTGCTAGTGGTGTGTTCATGTCACTCGCCTATTCCAATCGATGGTGGGAGCAGGTTCATCGGCGAGGTCCCATAGGATTTTCACTTCGGTGGGGTTGTTGTGTAGCACGCCGATCTGGTGCAGGATCCGATTGCCGGTCATGGTGCGTTTCATCGCTAGTACTACTGGTGCTGCGGCTGCTAATTGCGACATGAGTGCGTCACGTTTCATGCCACCGAGCGCTGCGAGTGCTTCAAAGCGGGCGGGAACTTCTTGCAGGGAATTTGCGTGCACGGTTCCTGCACACCCATCGTGACCAGTATTGAGTGCTGCCAGCAGATCAATGACCTCTGCCCCGCGGATCTCGCCGACTACGATCCGGTTTGGTCGCATCCGTAGTGCTTGTTTTAATAGGTCCGCCATGGTGATCTGGCCTTTTCCTTCGGTATTGGCGGTTTTAGCTACTAGTCCCACCACGTGTGGATGGTGTGGTTTTAGTTCGGCGGTGTCTTCAATGCAGATAATGCGTTCATCATGATCGACATGCCCCAGTAAGGCTGATAGCAGGGTAGTTTTTCCGCTGCCGGTGCCACCGACAACAACAAAGGAGCGCCGATATTCAATGAGTTGTTCCAAACACTTAGCGGTTGCCGGGGCAAACGTGTGTTTTTCTGCCAGACCAGCAATGCTTGCGTCGATGTGGCGCAGGACCCGCAATGAGATGCAGGTTCCATCTTGGGCGGGAGGTGAGACAATGGCATGTACCCGTAAGCTGCTGCCATCGGGGCGTGGGATGTGCCCATCGGCGAAGCAGGTGGCGTCGTCAAGACGACGACCAGCAGTAGCAAGCAGCCGGGTAGCTAATTGTCGGATTTGGGTGGGGTTGTCGAACCGTACCTGTGCCAGTTCGAGTCCTTGGCCTCGGTCGAACCAAATGTCGCCGCTGCCATTGACAAGGATGTCGGTGACTCCATCATGTGCAATAACCTGTTCTAGCAGGCCAATACCGACGGTATCATGTCGCAGAGTGCGTAATACACTGAGCACATCAGTGTCGCTAATAACACCTTGAGCGGTGTGTCGGATTAAGGCGGCGAGTTTTTCTACGTCTTCTATGCCGGTATCTCCAGATTCTTGCAATAAGGCATGATGAACTTGATAAGCGAGTTCCTGAACGTTAGTTTTCATGCTGCCACCTGCAGTTTCTGGCTAGCAGGGTGGTGGTCTAGTAGGGTACGTGCAAGGCGTTCTAGAGCCTTGGGCAAAAAGTTTCGGCCGGTACCATTAAGCCCGAAGCATTCGACTTTCTTTGGCAGTCCTGGAATGCTACTAAGTTCGGCAACGACAGTGATGCCAATGATCGATTCGACGTCTTTGCTCCGCAGCCCCGACCAGCCTCGATGCCGAATAACGCCAACTGGTTGTAATCGGCTAGTTTGTTTGGGGTGGTGCTCGCGCAGTTGTTTGAGCATCCGGTGAGCTGCCGCGGCGGCTTGTACTTCTGGCGGGATGATTACAAAAAACTCATCAGCAGCAGTCACGACGGTGCCGAATTCTTTAGCGTAGGCAGGGATATCGATTACTATCCGGTGGGTGCTGCGGATTGCTGCAATGACTTGCCGCAATTTTTCCTCGGTTATGCCGCTGTCACCACATTGCCTATCGATGCTTAATACCGGCAGCCCAGCACCAGATTTTGGTAATGCAGCTACTAGATCGGTGCCGCTTAACACCCCGTCGGTACTGGTCAGATCGGGCCACCGCACCCCTGGGCTATCCTCGCAGCCGATGAGTAGGTCAACTCCGCCAGAACATGGATCGGCGTCGATAAGCACGGTGGGAGTGTGGTGGTGAGAATACAGTGCTAATGCCGCAGCGATGGTGGAGCAGCCAGCGCCGCCAGTGGCTGAGCTCAAGGCGATGACTGATCCTAATTTTTTATTGGTAGCTTCGTTGGTGCTATGGCGTAATGCACGTAGTAGTTCAGTTGCTTGGGCTGGAACAATGAAGGCATCAGCGGCTCTGGTTTTCAGTGCCAGTTTCCAATCAATGGGACCAGGTTCTGGATATACCAGCAACACTTTATTGGTTGATCGCCCTTGAGCGTCTAAGACGGTGCGCACATGGCTAGCAGTGGCGGAATCGACCACAATAACGCTGGCCTTGGGGGCGAGTGCACTGATTTCCCGTGGATCTGCCGAGGAGACAATATCCATTCCGGTGGCGGCTGCGATACTCATAACCTCGGGATGGACGAGAGTATCGGTGATGGCTAAGAAAACGCTGCGCGTGGTCATGCCTCAAGTTTCGACCACGCGCAGCTATTCCACCTACCAGACCCGACCTACTTGTGGATAAGCCGGAAGCTTTGTTGACGCTTTAACTTGCGCCTGTAAATAGATCGTAACACAAGTTTCAAATATTCACAATAGTCACACGCATATCATTTCTCGCTCCCCTATTTGGAGGTGATTGACCCGACGATTTTCACTAGACCATGGCAGTAAAAATCCCCATCACCCGTATAGGCGATGGGGATTAGGCTACATTAGCAACCAATTAGGCCTGTGCCATTACCCTTTCAACATTTCACCCCATAAGGATCACTCACACCCCATGTTCAGTCATGGCTGCAGCAACTTGTTGCAAGCGCTGACCATGTGCCGCTTCAGAATAGTCGCCCAACCACAAGTCTTGAACAATCGAGCCGTCGGTCAGAATTAATACTCGTTGTGCTTGAGCAGCAACTGTCGGATCATGAGTGACCAATACCACCGTGGTTCCCTGCGCATTGATCTCTCGAAATAATTCCAGTACCTGCGCGGAGGTTACTGAATTCAAGGCACCTGTGGGCTCATCGCCAAACAAAATCTGTGGGCGATTAATCAAGGCCCGGCAAATCCCTGCCCGCTGCAACTGACCACCAGAAACTTCATCAATGCCTCGATCGGCGATCTGTGAAATTCCTGCCCTTTCAAACAATTCCTTGGCATAATCAAGCACTTGCTCCCGTGGTAGTTTCTGCGCTCGAAAACCCGGAAGAATCACATTATCTTCAATATTGAGTGCTGGGAGGAAATGCGGCTTTTGGAATACAAAACCACACTCCATCAGGCGCTTTTCTGACCGCTCAGCCTCGCTAGCACCAACTAAGTCAAGTCCCAATAATTCTACCGACCCGTCAGTAGGGCTATCCAACCCACTGAGAATGTGCATCAATGTGGACTTCCCGGAACCAGATGGCCCCATGATCGCCACAAATTGTTGCGGCGGGATCTCCACGCTCACCCCATTGAGTACCCGAACGGTGTCATCACCGTTGGCAAATTCTTTCACCACATTCGCTGCAGTTAGCATGACCTTTAATCTCCTTTGAAAAAGTTACTTGCTTGTTAAAATCTCAGTTGCTGTGTCTGATTTGTTTTGCTCCCTGCACAGCCCAGCACGGCCGTGGCTGACACCGCATCAGTCCAGCAGTGCCGCCGATCGTGCCGCTTTCGGAACTGTTAGCGCACAGGCAGCCACCACCACTGCCAGCAACAACACTGGTTGCACCCCCCAAGCCAGTATCGGATCAAATAGCAGCTCCACCCCTGGGGCACCCAATATTCCCAATGCCATGCGGAAAATTAGATTGCCGAGGGTCGCCACGAGAATAGCCCCAACAATCACGCCCGCTAATCCCAAGGTGAGGAATTGGATGAGATACTGTTTGCTAATCATTCGGACAGTGGTACCCAAAAGTTTCTGGGCCCCCAGTGAGGCTTTGTCTTCCGCAACGAGCAGCACTAAAAACAGCATGGTGACAATTGCAGCCAACGCCACCCCGACGCCACCAGACAGCACTGCAGCAATATTGATTTGAGCAGTGGTCGCACCAAATGTCTGGGTAGTGTAATTAGCTACATCAGTGATCTTCGCACCAGAAAACTCTGCTTTCCAAGCCTCAATTTTTGCGGTTTGATCTACACCCGGATTGAACTTAATGTAGATAACCTGCCACAATGGGGCTGCGTCGGTATCAAATACCGCTTTTGCGGTTGTACCACCATTAGTGATGTCTTGATAAATACCACTGACTGTTAGTTGCCTAGTTTGCTGTCCGTCAGAAATATTGACGGTATCACCCACTGCGGCTTCCATGCTCTTGGCCTGATTAACACTCAAGGCGATTTCTTCATCGGTTTGTGGTGGTTGTCCTTGGTCATATTGCAGGGGGAATGCGGTGTGGTCGCCACGCTCAATAACCACATATGCCGCCTCGCCTTGGCCGTCGGAACGAGTGACTTCAAAGCGACTCGTGACTAGTTCTACCTGCTTTTCCACATCAGGGTCGGATGCAATAGCTGCGGCAAGCTGGTCGAAATCTTCAGCGCCATCACGGACGTCGATACGCACATCGGCGCGACCAACCCCAAGGTAGGTGGAAAAGTCGGGTGAACCGAAGGTGCTGCCCACCGCTGTCGGGAAGATGAGTAGGAAGGAGCTGGCCGCAATGATGCCAACCAATAGCAGATTGCGGCGTCGAAAAGCAGACTTCAGGCCCAAGAAGGTATCTGGTGACAGCCGTCGGGAGCGATGAAGAAGCAAGCGGCGGCTAGGTTTCTTTTGTGTAGCGTTAGTGGTGCGGCCAGCGAGTACCTCAACGGTAGCCAGCGAATCAATCCGACGCAGCAGTCGCCAACAGAAGCCGGTGATCAACAGCGGGACCAGGCAAGCAGCAATCACCGGTACCAATATGTCTAGTACGCCAATCGGAGCCTTGCCAAGATAAACCACCGCGGGTTCTTGGGTTATCGAAATCACCGGGATGGCAAGCAGCGCTCCCAAAATGGTGCCGATTACCGCAATAACAGCATATTTCGACAGGTAAAGCACCTTTATATCTTTTGCTGCAATCCCAATGGCGCGTAATGTGCCGATCGACTGCATATCTGACTGCATTGCCGTGAGGAAGGCAAACCGCAGCGCGAGTGCTGCCAGACCCACTAATACTAGCGAAATGATAATCGCTAGCACCGCCACGATCAGAGTGCTCAACCCATTCATGAGTTTCAACACACTTGCATTGATAGCCACCCCTTGGGCAGGCATGCCAGCTTGAGCATAAGCATCAATGAAAGCTTTATTGCGTTCGCCTGGGCGCAATAAGAATTCTAGGAGGTACTCCGGCTCCAATCCAGCTACATTAAACTCCTGGTAATCCGATTCATTGAGCACAATGCGTTTCGACGTCACCATCGAGGGGTTCATCTGCATGTCCCGGAAGAAGGATGTTACTACCAACTCCTTTTCCACCCCACCAGCTACGATGCGCACGGTATCCCCCAGCTCAATAGCACCAATCTTTCGGTAGTGAACCGGCATGGAAATCTCTCCAGGACCGGGATTCGCAGAAGCACCAGAATCATCAATGAGCAAGTCGAAATTCTTTGGTGCCGTAACCATCATGGGCTCTAGCACTGATTCTGCTTGGCTTTCGCCCGCGAACCAGACCTGTGAGCCGAGCAGGGGCAAGGTACGTTGGAACTCGTAGTCTTCTACTTCTGGGCGAGTACTGATCCACTCTTTCAGCGCCTGTTCATCAATTTCGCCAGTATGCATCTGTATCACATCTGGTGGCGACGCCTTCTCCCACGCATTATTAATAGCTTTGAAGGTTCCTGTGATGAGACCAGCACCAACCACCACCAGCATTGCCGCCAAGGCGATTAAAATAGTAAGTGTGATTGTGGCCATAAGACTGCGGCGCATGTCACCGCGAACAAGAGTTTTAAGCATTAGATCGCCCCTGTAATAGCACCAGGTGTAACCCCTAGGATGCGTTCGATGGCGGTAAGGATCGCTCGCATGCGGCGTTGTTGATGTGCTGCGTCAGCCGGAAAAAAGCCATCATCGCTTAAGATGAAGCCCACAGTGAGGATAATCTCAGCATCGCTTAGTGGATCCTCACTAGTAAATTCACCTTGTTCCACCCCCTCAGCGATGACTTGGGCAAGCACCGGCGCTAGTTTTTCGATAGTAACGGTCACCGTAGTGATATGAAATTCCGTATTATTACGCGCGTGCAGCTCCTCAGCGAGGTTTTCAGCTTCTTCGACACGCACCGCTGCAATTACGCCCAGCAACTTTTCTAGGCCCGAGCCATTTGCATCCACCACAGCTTGTGCGCGCTGTGCAATCTGCTCGGCAGTTCGCTCAATGACCCCCATCATAATGTCATCTTTACTGCGGAAATAGTAATACAACGTCCCTTTGGCAATACCGGTAGCCGCCAATACATCCTCAATAGTGGTGGCTTGATAACCCTTTTGACTAAAAAGCTTCCACGCCTCATCAAGAATCATCGCTCTCCGCTTTTTTGCTGGCATTGCATTCATAATTGCTTCCTTTCCTAACTTGCATCGTCTGATCGCTGTGAACTGTCGTTGACCATCAAAGTCGGCGATTAACACTGCCCAATCAACAAACTCATGAACATTGCCCGTTATCGACCGACGGTCGGTCTAGAAACTAGATTAGAGAAAAACTATCAAAAGCACAAAAAGCTTTTCTGATTCAGCAGGAAGCCAACTGGCAAAAATAGGTTCTTTATGGGAAAAGCCCAATTTTCCCGACTGCGGGAGCTACCAAAAAATAAAGGGGCGGCCCGCGCGAAAGGGGGGGACTGCGCGGGCCGCCAGGTAACCCGGCCATTTCAAAAGGGGGGGGATCCGGCCGGGGCAGGCCACACTGTATATCGGGGCCTTGCACCGCCCATTATGACACAGACGAATCCGCCTAGCAATCCCAGCGCGGCCTCAAAAGCTACTACACTAAAACCTCGAGATGAATGAGACCGCCCCAATAGACGCCGCCACCTTACCAGATCCCGCAGTAGCGCGTCCTAATTCCAGCCGGGAGCTCGTTCGTGTGCCGAAAAAAATCGCGGCTTTCTTCGACCTTGATAAAACCATTATCGCAACATCTTCAGCCTACGTTTATGGCAGGGAGTTCATGAATTCTGGCCTCATCACGCCCACCGAGGCCTTGCAAATGTCTATGACCAAAGCTAGTTACATGTTCTCCGGACACACCAGCGAACAAATGGACGCATCCAAGGACCAATTGAGCCAAATGGTCACTGGTTGGGATGTAGAAACCATCAAGCGCATTGCCACCGAAACCTTGCACTCTGTGGTCATTCCCACAGTCTATGCGGAAGCCCGTGACCTCATTAAACAGCACCGAGAACAAGGACATGATGTGGTCATCATTTCGGCGTCGGCAAGCACACTGGTCGAACCGATTGCCGCCGAGCTTGGCGTAGAAACCGTCATTGCGACCAAACTGGAAGAAGAAGACGGTAAATTCACCGGCAACATCACTTTTTACTGCAAAGGACCAGCGAAAGCACAAGCACTCCTATCACTTGCGGAACAACAGGGCTACGACCTCGCCGCCAGCTTCGCCTATTCCGATTCAGTGACTGACCTGCCCATGCTCGAAGCCGTCGGCACGCCCGTGGTAGTCAACCCAGACCGACCATTGCGCAAAATCGCCACCGAACGCGGCTGGGACATCCGTACCTTCAAAAATCCAGTGCCGCTGGTTCCGCTCCCCAGCGGCAAAGAACTCAGCATTGGAACTGGAGTCATTGCTGGTGTCGCCGCAGTCAGCGCAGGACTTTACTGGTGGCTGCGCCGTAACTCCCCCTAGCTACTAGTCGCTGCCGCTGCGATCCGCTCCGCCTGCGCTGCCCCTAAAAGCAACGCTGCCAAGTAGCAACGAAAAAATACCACCGGCTGCTGACCATAATCAGCCACCGCAGCTTCCCATTCCGCTTGTCGACGCCCAAGGTACACCTCTGGCACCGTCAACCCAGCCGGATCGAAACCCCCACTGATTAATGCCAACCGCATGGCCACCAAACCCACAATCATGCTGCGCTGGCCAAACAGCTGATAGTGAATAATTTCACCCGCAACCACCCCGGGGAGCAAGCGTGCATCAATCCCAGAAGTCACCAGCTGGGCCAACCCCACGAGTCGACGCGCGGCTTCTGGGCTGGCTGGGCGACCAGCCCCACCCGCCAACACATCGATTTTCGCTAATAGTTGCAACGGGGCACGCAAGAAAGCCCGAGTGATCTGATCCCGCCCATTGGGGGCGAGAATACTGTAGGCATCAATAGTCTGCGGCAACGAAAAGTTCCCCAATAGGGAGGCGAGCTTTGCGCCCTGGACCACCGACTCCGCCCCTGTCACCTCTGACCTGCGCAAACTCACCGGACGACGGTGCACTGCTTGGATCGCGGTGGTGGCGTCGGCAAGCATGGGGGCAATAGTGGGGTGGTCCGCAATTTCAGCTAAAAAATCCATATTGGGGCGAGACTAAGCGAAAATCCTACGAAACAGCAACAATCCCACCCACACGATTCACTTTTAGGGCAAATTCGTGGCACGATTGGCAGTAACGAAATACAGAAGAGAAGGAAGGGATACCACCAGTGAGCAACGACAAGGGAATGTTTACCGACAGCGCTGCGAGCTTCAACACCAAAGTCAACTCCATTCCGCTTTCCGACGTCGATAGCAATACCAAGGGCTCTATTGGGGAACTTGTCACCAATGCCACCGAGCAAATGTCCTCCTTGGTACGTGCCGAAATCGAACTCGCTAAAGCTGAGATCACCCGGGAAGCTAAAAAAGGCGCCATTGGTGGCGGCTTATTTGGCGTTGCGGGCACCGTGGCGTTATATAGCTCGTTCTTCTTTTTCTTCTTTCTCGCCGAGCTTCTCGACCTCTGGCTCACCCGTTGGGCCGCCTTCCTCATTGTGTTCCTCATCATGGTCGTCTTCGCCGCACTGGTCGCTTTTATTGGCTACCGGAAGGTACGTAAGATTCGTGCCCCGAAACAAACCATAGAATCGGTCAATGAGCTCAAAGCACTTGTCCCCGGCAAGGCCGAGGCAAGTCTAGATGCACGAAATCGCGGACTCTACAGCTAATACCCCCCAATCCTCGGCATTAGCCGGGGATTCAGCCTTGCCACTAGGCCATTGCAGAGAAAGGCGCAACATCGTGCATAACCTTTCCCCTAAGGTGGTTGCCATTGAGGGGAGTTTCCAACACCAGGCAATCCACACCCGCGGCATCCGCCTACATGCTGTCACCGCTGGAGACAGCAGCGGACCAGCGGTAGTGTTGCTTCACGACTGGCAGAGTTGCTGGGTAGACTTCCTTCCCACCCTTCCCCTATTGGGGAACTTAGGACTGCACGCAATCGCCTTAGATATCCGCGGCTATGGCATGTCCGACAAGCCCCCGACCGGCCATGATCTGCGGCATCTAACCGGTGATATCGCTGGCGCGATCCGCACCCTTGGTCATGATCGAGCACACGTCGTCGGGATGGGTACTGGTGCCACATTAGCGTGGACACTCGGCACCAGCCATCCCGATCATGTCGCATCAATAAGCAGTATGGGCGCAATTCATCCAACCGACATGCGCAAAGCTGTTTACACCCGCCCATGGTTATTCGCATCCATGGTGATTACGATCCTAGCTACCCGCCTCCCCACCTTCCTACTGCGCCCAGTGTGGCGGCAACGCAAACGCCTATTACATCGCAATCTCAAACGCACCACCACCCCGGCCTTTCAACGATCCCCCGCCTTTACCGATGCCCTCACCTTGCGGGAAAAAACCCTCGCAATCGCCAATACCCAAACTGCAGCGATCCGTACCGCTCGTCTCCCAATAGCGATCGCACCAATCAAATGGGCCACCACCAAAGTGACCGTCCCCACGCACTTGCTTATCGACGACTCCAAGCAGGCCGCACGTCTCCTCCACTTTTCGCAATCCCGCTCCCTATTGGGGACTGTGACGAGTCAAGTCCCCAATAGTAGCCAACAGCCTCACTTAGAAAATCCTGAGGGCTTTACCACGATCGTGGGTAATTTTGTCCGCTCCGTGGAAAACCCCCATTCTTAAGTTAGACTCGCAAAAATCGCGTTTGGTTCCATTTTGGGCCAAATTAGAACACCAACTAAAACTGTCACTAAGATCTGCTGAAACTTTTTAGCAGATCTTGTGGGCGTCGAAAAGCGAGTCTAACGTTGAGGCTATGACCAGCGTAATAGACCGCATAGCAGCCCTAGAACTCTTGGGGGCGCAGCTGCTGAGCGAAGTGAAGGCATCACCACTGACCAAAGCTGAACTTGCCACAAAGCTGCACCGACCCAAGTCGGAAGCGAGTATGCTTATTGCGCTGGCGAAAGTTTTTGACCATGACGAACTGGCGCGGGCCGAACAAGGGCAATTGACGATTTCCAAGCTGCGTATCATCGCCCGTACCACCAAGCAACTAGCTAATCCCGACGTTGATCGGCGGGAGTTTCGGCTCGCACTTATCGACGTCGCCGCCTGCTACACCGTGGATGAATTCAGCGAATACGTGCGCGCCCAAATTACGGCCCTGAACGAGGGATACAGCCGCAAACGTAAATGGTATATGCGCTACTCCGCACTGGCAGATGCCGATGGCATGCGGCATATCATCCTTAAGCTGCCCAGCGAAGTGGCCACTCGGCTATCGAATTCCTTGGAACCACAAGCGGTGGCTTTGGCGGCGCGTGGTGAGGCGGTCGACAAGTCAGAGGGGCACGCTCGGGCGCTTATCAACCGAGTCCTCAATGGTTACGATCTTCAATCACTAGAAGCATTAGAACCCGGTGAGAACCCCGAGAACCCGCGTGACCTGCGGCAACGTCCATGTTTCCTGATCCCGTTAGCAGAAACCCAAGCCACCCTTGACGGGCGCATTATCAATACTGACGGCGAAACCGTGGACATTCACTCACTTGTCGACGCCCGCCTCACCGACTTCGGCTTCGCCGTCACAATCTACAAAGACCCCAATGGGATCTCGCGACCGCAAGATCTCGTAGAGGTCAAACGACTAGCCGACGCCGACGACCGGTTTCTAACCATCGTCAGCCACCTTATTTGCCAGCACCCAGATTGCCGTGTCCCAGCTGTGCGATGCGAAGCCCACCACATCATCGCATACTCCCTAGGTGGGCCAACCAGTCCGGAAAATCTGTGTCCGCTGTGCCGAACTGACAACCTCGCCAATGATGACAAACCAGACGAGAACCTACACGGACGAATCGTCACCGATCAAACAACCGGGCTAGTGTGGTTCCGAGCACCAGATGGCACCATGCGGCGCAACCTCGCCGAGGCAAATCAACGAAATGCCATGAGCTACGCCAAGCGAATACTTGAACCAGAAGTTGATAGCAGCCAGTGGCATTCACCCCCAGAACAACCTGCTGCCTAATTGGGGAATATACCTATTGGGGGGAATTTGGCATGCCCTCAATTAACGCAGCACGCACTCCTGGGTATCTACTGGGGTCGTGAGCGCAGAAATATCCCCAATAGCATTCCGGACCTCAGCAGCAGTCAAAGCATAACCAATATCGGAGTCGTCGGCGCTGGCACCAAACACAACACCAGTCACTTCACCATTGGGATTAATCATTGGGCCACCAGAATTACCTTGGCGAATTGTACCGCGCACTGTGTACGCTTCGCGCTCTACCCGCCCAGAAGCATAAATATTGGGGCCAGCAATCCTCAGACGATCACTAATCCTGGCTGGCGCTGCTTCGAAGGGGCCAGAATCTGGGAATCCCATCACAACTGCATTGTCACCGCTGGCTGCTACCTCGCTCGCCCATGGGAGCGGCTCAATATTGAGCTCGTCGGAACGTAATACCGCAATGTCCAATGCGGGATCGTAGAAAACTACCTCAGCGGAATAAGTCCCCAATACAGTATCAAGGCGGACAGCATTCGTACCAGCAACCACATGTGCATTAGTGATTACATGCTTTTGGTCCGCGACAAAACCAGATCCCATTAAACGACGCCCACATTCCTGTGATTCCCCCAATATGTGAATGACTGAAGGCCGAAGCCGCTCCACCATATCCACATCCTCAACCGCGATGGCTGGTGCCTCTACCGTCACATTTCGGGCAGAGTCGAAAGGCGAGATCAATGGCGGCAACCCTGTTTCTGACAATAACGCCGAGATTCGCGTAGGAAGATTGGCTAAAAACGGTGGCGCAACCGCATCAACGTACCCGAGCACATGTGAGCTTCGGATCCCATTGGCTACTGGGCCAGTCAAACCAGCCACCATTGGGATAGCCACCAGCCACACTACGATGAGGGTGGCAAACGCTTGGAAGGCCGCTCCAACAGCCGAATCCGCTATTAGGGAAGATTTCCACCGAATTCGATCACGTAGCGACGACCCCAACGCACCGCCGATTAAGTTGCCCAGTCCCACCAGAAGAATCAGCGTCCCTAGTGCCAACAAAAACCGCATGGCGACGGACTCGGTGAGTTTCATTACCAATGGTGCGAAGGCCGCACCACAGACAAGGCCAGCTGCCACCCCAATAGTTGAGAGGATGGAAGTAAATGCTCCTTGTCGCCAACCAGCGTAAATAGCAATCACAATTATGAGCGCGATCAGCCCATCAACAATGAGACCGGATCCTGTATCTGTACTCACGTATCGTCCTCGTCACTCTTTATCATGGCGTTCATTATTGCGCGACGCAGCTAACGTCTCTGCCAAATCGTACAACTCATCGCGATTCCAAGGTAGCTCCCAACCAGCGTGGGTCAGCAACGCATCCAACATTCCACCGGTAAACCCCCAGATAATGTAATCCTGGATCCGAAATGCAGGTCCTTTCCATCTTCCATGAGTCACCATCAACCTATTGGTGGGATCGGCAAGTTCCCCAATAGGAGTGCGGAAGACTTCATCGGCTTCCACTGGGTTCACCACCCCAACCGGCCCTGGTTTGTCCCAATAGGCGAGGATTGGATGTACTGGATAGCCTGTGACCCGAATATGGACTTTCGGCAATTGCGCCAGTGGCGTGACAGTTGCACGATCCAAGCCAGTTTCTTCCCACGCCTCCCGTAGTGCTGTATCCACCACGTTGTGGTCTGTGGCGTCAATTTGGCCGCCAGGAAAGGCAACCTGACCCGAATGACTACGTAGGCTTGGGGAGCGATGGGTCAGCAAAACCGTAGCATCCTCAGGGAGGGTGGAGCTGTGGCGGTCGCCGTCGAAAAGCATGAGGACAGCGGCCTGCTTTGACTCGTCCATTTTCTCCAATGGGCGGAGGTTGCGAGTCAAAGTTTCCCCAATAGTGCCGCGGTGGATGCTGTCAAGTAGGTGATACATCCACTCAGGATGCGCACTGGGGTTGAGTGTGGTGTTGAGTCCGGGCTGGTCAAAAGGTTTCATGAGGCGAGAATTTCCCCAATAGTGGAAGAGAGATCGGTGTAATCATCGAAGGCTTTCGTCACCACGCCGACCTTGACATCGTTTTTATAGATAATAGTAATCGGCACGACGTTTGGCAGCTCTTCCGCACTGGCATAAGCATTGGTGTTGTCTTGATAGCTGGGCAGGGTGATGTTGAGATCATCAAGCAGCGCTGCACCATTGGCAGCATTAGGGTCGGCATGCAAACCGACAACTGTCCAATTGGGGTGGCTGCTAGCGAGTTTATCGAACAGCGGCAACTCCGTGCGGCAGGGCTCACACCACCAGGCCCACACATTGACGACGGTCACATCCGCAGGCTCCCCAACCACGGTTCCGCCTAGGCAACTCAGCTCAAGTTCCCCAATAGGCAGAGGCGGGCAATCAGGCCGAGCCGTAATCTCGATGGTCGGTTCGGCCTCCCCACCTGTATTGGGGTCGAGTTGTACGAACGCCACAATCGCGGCAAGTCCGATAACAAAGACGATGATAGAGGCAATGATGGTGTTACGCATTAGTTTTAAGGTTACACATCGGCAAGTGCTAACAAGTGATCGCGCTCGTCGTCCGCCGCTTTAATGAGCGAGCTTGCTTTCTCTGGGTCAATTTCCCCAATACCGAAGCTGGGACACATGGGGGCAAGGTAGCAGGCTCCGCACGCAGGTTTGCGGGAGTGGCAGATTCGGCGGCCGTGGAAAATGATCCGGTGGGAAAAGTCGGTCCATTCCTTTTTCGGAAGCATGTCGCCAATTTCTGTTTCGACTTTCACCGGATCGGTGGATTCGGTTAGTTCGAAGCGTCGCACCAGCCGCCCGAAATGTGTATCAACGGTCAGACCTGGTACGCCAAACGCATTACCCAGCACCACATTCGCAGTTTTGCGACCCACGCCGGGTAGCTTTACAAGTTCCCCAATAGTGGAGGGGACTTCACCAGCGTGTTTTTCGACCAAAATCTGCCCAATCCCAATTAAGTGTGCGGCTTTTGCTTTGTAGAATCCGGTCGGCCGGATAATCTGCTGCACTTCGGCTTCATTGGCGGTTGCGTAGTCTTCGGCGGTGCGATAGGCGTCGAAAAGTGTTGGGGTGACCTCATTGACGCGCTTATCGGTACATTGAGCAGACAGCACGGTAGCTACTAATAGTTCCAGGGGGTTGTGGAAGTCGAGTTCGCAGTAGGTTTCTGGGTAGCCGCGGACGAGTTCGCGGCAGAGTTTCCGGGCGCGCCGTGTGCGGGCTAGCGGGGTGGACGTCATGGCTTTAACCTTATCGGTTAAGGTAACTGGTATGTCTATTGTCCTTGTTCTGCTTGTTCCGATTGCGTTTGCATTGTTTCCGATTTGGATGGACAAGCTGGAGTCCATTGTTTTACGTTACGACGACGCCAGTGATGCAAGCTTGTCGACACCCCCAGCGTCGTAAAACTAGCTGTTTTTTGGGTTCTTACCCCCCTTTTGTTCCCCTCCATGTACGGTTTTGTGACGATCACATTTTCCGAGGTGCGTAAGTGACCTATTGCATAGTAGAGTCGATTAGAAGTAACAAAATGATGCACTTAGGTGCTGCAGATCGCCTGCCGAGGTGATCTGCCTTAGGCTCACAAGCGAGTATAAGGAGTACTGTGACGTGGAAGGTGTACAAGACATCCTGTCCCGCGCGGGGATTTTCCAAGGAGTGGACCCCGTAGCGGTAGAAAATTTGATTGAAGACCTCGAAACTGTTCGTTTCCCTCGAGGTGCCACTATTTTCGAAGAGGGTGAACCTGGGGACCGCTTGTATATCATCACTGCTGGCAAGGTAAAATTAGCGCGGCACGCCCCCGATGGCCGTGAGAACCTGCTGACGGTCATGGGCCCATCCGACATGTTCGGTGAACTTTCCATCTTCGATCCAGGTCCACGCACCTCCTCTGCGGTGTGTGTCACTGAGGTGCACGCTGCCACCATGAATTCCGAGATGCTGCGCATGTGGATTGCTAATCATCCGGAGATTTCTGAACAATTGTTGCGGGTATTGGCACGTCGATTGCGTCGGACCAATTCGGCGCTGGCCGATCTTATTTTCACGGATGTTCCTGGTCGAGTAGCCAAGACCCTGTTGCAATTGGCTAATCGTTTCGGCACCCAAGAAGGCGGCGCACTACGGGTCAATCATGACCTCACTCAGGAAGAAATCGCCCAGTTGGTTGGCGCTTCTCGTGAAACTGTTAATAAGGCGCTGGCTACCTTTGCTCACCGTGGCTGGATTCGGCTTGAGGGTAAATCTGTGCTCATTGTTGATACAGAGCACCTAGCCCGCCGAGCCCGTTAAAGCAATCAGCATTACTCCCCACTTTGGGGAGTATTTCTCTGCTAAAAACCATAACTAGCTGTTGCGATTGCCCCACCAACACCACTAATTGCCAAGAAATGCCTGCCGTCAAAACTAGATAACCAGCACTGAGCGCCGCACAGATTGGAATTGCAGCAGTTTCTGCAATTCCCTCGGGCATACTCTTAGGCTGGTTGTTCGTCGAGATATCGCAATGCTACCCGAGTCGATTGTTCGGCTGCGCCGCGTAGTACTGGATCCACATCGTCATAGATTTCATTGATGAGCTCTTTGAGGGGGGCATCGGGACCCAGCTTCTTTAAGGCTTGTTTCAGTTGGTCTAGCCGCTGGTAGCGTCGCTCGGCATACCAATTGGCGTAGCTTGCCACGTCATCACCATCGGGGCCATGTCCAGGGAGCAAATGAACATCTTTACCGCGTTCTTCCAATAGTTGGAGGGTATGCAGATACTGGCCTAGATTGCCATCAGATTCTGAAATCATAGTGGTGTGTCGGCCGGAAATGGTATCGCCAGTGACAATGCCTTCGAGAGTGGATTCACCTGGCACCCCAGACCAAATGAAATAACACACTGAGTCGTGTGTGTGCCCTGGGGTATGCACAACCTCGATCTGTGGGGTAACGCCCTCAAGGGTGATGATTTCGCCGTCGGTAAGCGACTCGGCGCCGTGACAGTAAGAAGCATCCCATGCCCGAACCGGAGCGCCAGTGAGCTGACGGAAGCGGTGTGCACCATCGGCATGATCTTGGTGCCGGTGGGTAATCAGGATCAACCCAACCTCAGACGCTCGATTATTGAGGACATTGAGATGTCCTTCATCGGTAGGTCCGGGATCAATCACAATGCTGTGACTATCACCAGGGGCGCGAATAACCCAGGAGTTTGTTCCTTCGAGGGCGCTATAGCTGGGATTGGGACATAACACTACGGATGCCGACGGGGTGACCGGTCGCAATTGGCTGTAAGCAGGATGCTCCATGCTTTTAAAGCTTAGCGACTAGGTGCGACCGACACCAAAGCTTTTACGCGATTTCTACAATCATTTCGACTTCGACTGGTGAATTAAGCGGCAACTCTGCCACTCCAACCGCCGAACGAGCATGCGCACCAGCTGGGCCGAAAATTTCCCCAATAAGGTTCGAGGCCCCATTGACAACTGCTGGCTGCTGACTAAAGCCCTCCGCGGAAGCAACAAACCCAACCACTTTCAGTACCCGAGTCACTTGGTCAATCCCGACCAGCGCATCGACCGCTGCCAGCGCATTAAGGGCACACTGGCGGGCATAGGCTTCGCCCTGTTCAATGCTGATTTCTGCCCCTAGCTTGCCGACGTTAGGCAACTGCCCATCGATAAATGGTAACTGGCCAGAAGTCCACACTTGGTTTCCCACTTTGATAGCGGGCACATAAGCTGCCACTGGGGCAGCTACTGCTGGTAGGGTGATGCCCAGCTCTGCGAGGCGTTCGCTGTGTGACATTTAGGCAACCTCCCGCTTGAGGTAGGCAACCAGGTTTTCTGGATTTGGTCCAGGTATGACTGTCACCAGTTCCCAGCCATCTTCTCCCCATGTATCGAGGATTTGTTTGGTGGCGTGGATTAACAGTGGCACGGTGGCGTATTCCCATTTCTTCATGCCGCATACTGTACCTATTGGGGAATACCAGCTGCCACTTTAGGGCTGCACATGTCACATTACCCCCGATATTAGCGACTTGTTTTTTATTAAATTTCCCACTTTCGATCATGGACAAAGTGAAAAACTGCCCACCCCAAATTAGGGTGAACAGTTTTTGTGAGGGTGCTATATTCCTATGAGCTCGCCGCCGTTTGCCAGGTATTCCGCCCACGAAGTGATATGCGGATTTTTTCTTAAAAGTGCACGTCGCTGGCGCTCTGTTAGACCGCCCCACACACCAAATTCCACGCGGTTATCAAGTGCATCTGCACGACATTGCATCAGCACTGGACACTGTCGACAGATCACTGCCGCACGTCGTTGAGCTGCACCGCGAACAAAAAGCGCATCAGGATCACCGTTTCGACAATTGGCTTGCATAACCCAATCGCCACGCTCACCAGTACCGGTGCCTGGGCTATTCAGGAAAGGATTTCGCGTTTTCTCGGAAACTAGAAATGCGGTCATATTCTTCCTCCTGGCATAAAGGGGCCGTAGCACAGTCCGACTTAGGCATCGCTGGCCTGTTCGGACAGTAGTAAGTGTATTCATAACCCCTAAAGTAAGTCGAATGGATCACACATTGAGGGGTAATCGGGGATTCCCCCATCAAAGTATAAGTAGCTAGTGTAAGAGGGGTGACTGTTTGGAAACCACTGTCTCGGATTCTTGGCGCAACGATTGTTGCGGGCGTGGCCAGCGCCCTTGCCCTGACCCCTCTGGCCACGTTGGGTGGCGTCACTGTGGCCAGAACCAACGAGACGATGCAATCAAACCTCCAAGACTTGACCGATGGCTACACCCCCGGGGTTACTACCTTCACGGACAAAAATGGCACCCCGTTTGCTTGGTTCTACGACCAACGCAGATTTGATGTAAATAGCGATCAAATCGCCCAGAGCATGAAAGATGCCATTGTTGCCATCGAGGACCGACGCTTTTATGAGCACAATGGGGTGGACATTCAAGGCAATATTCGCGCCATGCTCACCAACTTCTTAGCTGGTGGTGTCGAGCAGGGTGCTTCGACCTTGGATCAGCAGTATGTGAAGAATTACCTGCTGCTGGTGGCGTCGAAAAGTGAAGAGGAACAAGCAGCCGCCATTGAGACTTCCATCCCCCGCAAGTTGCGGGAAATGCGGATGGCCTCGGCAGTGGATGATCTATTGACCAAAGATGAAGTGCTCACCCGGTATCTCAATCTGGTGCCTTTTGGCAATGGCGCCTATGGCATTGAGGCCGCAGCACAAACCTACTTTGGTATCTCCGCGGCGGAACTGACAGTACCGCAGTCGGCGATGCTAGCTGGGATGGTGCAGTCATCTAGCTATCTCAATCCCTACACCAATGAGGAAGGGGTGACTGAGCGCCGCAGCCTCGTTTTATCTGAAATGGTTCGCTATGGGGCGATCACTCAGGAAGAAGCAGATAAATATAATGCGGAACCGTTAGGGGTATTGGAAGAACCAAACAGTCTGCCTAATGGGTGTATCTCCACTGGAAATAAGGGCTTTTTCTGCGATTATGTCTCAACCTATCTACAGGAACACGGACTAACCGAAGAGGACCTTATGCGTGGTGGTTTGACCGTTACCACCACCTTAGATCCGGTGGTGCACGAGGCTGCCCATACCGCGGTAGCAAACCAGGTATATAGCCAGACTACCGGGGTTGCCGAGGTAATGAATGTTGTCGAACCAGGTCAAGATACTCGTCGAATCTTGTCCATGACCTCATCACGGGATTACGGTCTAGACCTCGAATCTGGTCAAACGGTTCTACCCCAGCCAACCACTTTGGTCGGCAATGGCGCGGGTTCGGTGTTTAAGGTTTTCACCGCAGCAGTGGCTCTTAATCAAGGTTATGGTCTAGAAACCCGCTTTGAAGTGCCGAAACGAATCGAAATGTCCGGTATGGGTACCGGTGGTGCGGCAGGTTGTCCCGCCGGGAAGTACTGTGTGGAAAATTCTGGCGATTATGCTAGCAGCATGACCCTACGGGAGGCTTTGGCGCATTCCCCCAATACCACCTTCATTAAATTGATTGAGGAGGTTGGGGTTCCACAAGTGGTGGATATGTCGGTCAAATTGGGGTTACGTTCCTACGAGGAACCTGGTTCTTATGACGGTGAAGAATCAATTGCTGAGCACATCAAAAACAATAATCTTGGTTCTTATACCCTCGGCCCCACCCCAGTGAATGCATTGGAGCTATCGAATGTCGCAGCCACCTTATCCTCTGGTGGTGTTTGGTGCGAACCCAGTCCAGTTGAGTCAGTCAAAGACCGAAACGGGGAAGAAGTTCAGCTTGATACACCCAGCTGTGAAGATGTTCTTGACGCTGAGGTTGCCTACGCACTCGCCTCTGGCATGAGCGCTGATACCACCATTGGCACCGGTGCAGCTGCCGCTAGCGGGGCTGGCTGGAGCTCACCGGTAGCGGCGAAAACCGGAACCACCGAATCGCACCAATCCGCTGCCTTCTTAGGGTTCAATGATCGATTCGCCGCGGCCACCTACATCTATAACGATGGCACCACGGTTTCCCCACTATGTTCTTCTCCGGTATCCCAATGTTCCTGGGGCAACCTTTATGGCGGTTATGAGCCAGCACGAACTTGGTTCAATGCTGCAATGGCAGTTGGAGCTAATCAAGGTGGCCTACCAACCTACAATCCAGAGTTCGCCACTGGTCGTATGTCCGAACTGTCAGAACGTTATTCAGGTCGGAATGCTGATGATGTACGCAAAGCGTTAGAACGTGAGGGGTATGTCGTCCAGCAACAAACCGTTGCTGGTGGCGGTAAACCGCGAAACACCGTGGTCCGAGTGGTGGCCGAAGAACCATTAGAGCGTGGTGATACGGTGATTTTGCATATTTCTGATGGCACAGCCGTCCCCACCCCTAGGCCAAGCACCCGACCATCAGAGAACCAAGACATTAATGTCGATCAGCTCCAAGACGACATTAATGCCATTGCTGAGGAACTGATCGACCTCTTTGGTACTCCGTAGCTAGCTAAGCGCCGCCCGCACTGCTGTAGACAGCCGCTTGCCGTCAGCTCGGCCAGCGGCTTTAGTCGTCGCTAAGGACATGACGCTACCCATTTGCTTCATGGTTACTTCTACTCCCTGCGCGGAGATTTCTGCAATGGCTGCGGCGACCAGCGCCTCAACTTCAGCGTCATCTAGCTGCTTGGGCTGATACTCGCTTAAAATCTCTGCTTCCTTCAGTTCACTTTCGGCCAACTCTGGCCGACCTGCCTCAGCATAAACTGCTGCCGATTCCTTGCGCTTTTTGATTTCTCGCGCAATGACTTTCAGTACCTCAGCATCGTCCAGTTCCCGGGGAGTACCGGCGGTTTCCTCGGCTTTAATAGCAGCCATGAGCATTCGCAACGTTCCAGTGCGATCTTTTTCCCGTGCTTTCATTGCTGCGGTCATATCAGTTCTAATTTGGGCTTTTAAGTCACTCATCCCTCATATTTTACTCAGATCCCAAAAGTACACCGATGTTCCGGTCAGACAGGTAGTCTAGTCTCCGTGGGAAAACACCTTTCAACTTCACTGCGAATCGTCGGCACCACCGCAGCTGTCGGTTCCGCCGCTGCCATTGTCACCGCTGGGCTAGGCTACCGCGAATGTCAACAATTCGAGCTCAAAGAAGTCGAAGTGCCACTGCTGGCACCTGGCACCCTACGAGGCAAACGGGAGTTTCGGCTTCTACATATCTCTGACCTGCACATGATTCCCAATCAAAAAGCCAAGCAGATCTGGGTTTCTGGCCTCGATCGACTGCGCCCAGATCTCGTGGTTAATACTGGCGACAATCTTTCCGACGCCAAAGGCGTCCCTGAGGTTTTACGGGCCCTAGGGCCATTGCTGCGCCGCCCAGGACTTTTTGTCTTTGGCTCCAATGATTATTATGCGCCAAGTCCTGTCAATCCTGCCATTTACCTGTGGGGGCAAAAGCGCAAGCCATCCAAGGTAAAACTGCCGTGGGAAGGTATGCGGGCCGCCTTTATTGAACACGGCTGGCTGGACGCCAACCAAGCCCGCCATGAATTGCGGATCGGCTCCGTACGGATCGCTGCGACTGGAATTGATGATCCACATCATAATCTGGATGATTATGATGCCATTGCTGGTCCCCCCAACCCAGATGCAGATTTAAGCCTCGCACTCCTGCACTCCCCCGAGCCACGGGTGCTGTCTCGCTTTGCTCATGATGGCTATATGCTCTCCCTGTCTGGGCATACACATGGTGGTCAGATCTGTCTGCCTGGCTCCCGCGCACTGGTGACCAATTGCGGCATTGACCGGCACCGTGCCCAAGGCCTACACCGGTTTGAAAATATGTATATGCATGTCTCCAATGGTTTAGGCACCTCAAAATATGCCCCAGTGCGGATCTTCTGTCGCCCCTCGGCCACACTCATTCGAATCATCGAAAAGAGTTAATGCAGAGCTTTGCGTTCCAAGCAGCACCGGACTACGATAATCCGGGTGCGAGTTTTTCGCCCACCGGGATATGGCGCAGCTTGGTAGCGCACTTCGTTCGGGACGAAGGGGTCGCAGGTTCAAATCCTGTTATCCCGACTGAAATAGGTCAGTTGCTTTAGGCAGCTGACCTGATTTATTTCCAACCATAAGGGCAGGAATGACACCACCGCTACCTTGATTGAATATAATTGCGGGCTGTCCAGAGTGTGCGAGCCGTTGGGCATTCGACTTTTAAGAATAGGGTACGATAGTGACGTTACCCACAAATTATTGTGCAGCAACAACTTCGACCATTCCACCGATTACCTATCCACGTGCTCTTTCTCATCTTCGCCCTAGCCCTCGCGTCAATCTGCGCCCCAGTGCTGATTCGCATCCTCGGCCGCCCAGCATTCGGCCTACTGGCCTTAGTACCTGCAGGTGGCTTCATTTGGGTGCTCAGTACGCTTAAAACTTCGAACTTCCACGTCCGCACCTTCCATCAAGATTGGATGCCCGCCGCCAAGCTGAATATCAGCCTCCGCATGGATGAACTTTCAGCACTATTCCTGCTTATTATCCTAGGCATCGGCACGCTCATCTTGCTGTACTGCTGGGGATACTTCCAAGCCAACCCCAAACGACTCGCGGTCTTCGGCGGACAAATGGTGGCCTTTGCCTTTGCCATGACATGCCTCGTCATTGCCGACAATCTGCTACTTATGTATGTCTTTTGGGAAATCACCTCAGTACTATCCTTCCTGCTGGTCGGCTACTACGGGGAACGAGCCTCATCACGTCGCTCAGCCCTCCAAGCACTGATGGTCACCGGATCCGGTGGACTAGCCATGCTGGTGGGCATCATCCTCATCGGCACTTCTACTGGCATCTGGGCCCTATCCGACTTCGCGGTCTCTGGTATTTCACTCGCAGAAATGCCAGGCGCTACCATCGCGGTAATGCTGATGCTTGCTGGCGCACTCAGCAAATCCGCCATCGCTCCAGCACACTTCTGGCTTCCCGGCGCGATGGCCGCCCCCACCCCCGTGTCGGCCTATCTGCATTCCGCGGCAATGGTCAAGGCAGGCATTTATCTCACCGCCCGACTGTCACCCTATTTGTCGGAGGTTTCGACTTGGCTATTAATCATCATTCCGGCGGGGTTGTTTACCATGTTGCTCGGCGGTTGGATGGCGCTACAGCAGCGTGACCTCAAGCTGATTCTGGCTTATGGCACGATCAGCCAATTGGGTTTCATCACTGCAATCATGGGTATCGGTTCCCCGCAAGCTATTCAGGCTGGTCTTGCCCTCACTGTCGGCCATGCCCTATTCAAAGCAGCACTGTTTATGGTGGTTGGCGCCATCGATCACACCACTGGCACCCGAGATGTGGATAAACTTTCTGGTCTGGGTAAAAAGCAACCTGGCTTAGCGACGATCGCCACCTTGTCTGCCCTTTCCATGGCTGGAGTACCGCCGTTGCTGGGCTTCGTCGCAAAGGAAACCGCTTTAGGGATGCTGCTAACCGAACCGGCTCTCGTAGGGATGCCAGGCAAACTCTCGGTGACTGCAGTGGTACTTGGTTCCATGCTGACCTTTGCTTATGCCATGTACTTCCTCTATGGGGCATTTGCCACCAAACAAGGTCAAGATGTGAGTACCTCGGTGCTGAAAATGCACCGGATCACGGTTGGGTTGTGGTTGCCTCCTTTGGTACTGACCATTCTGACTGTGGTCTTGGGACTACAGCCGCGACCGGTAGATTATTTGGTTGCCAATATTGTGGTAGATATTTTCGGCCAAGGGGTGGCTAGTAGTTTGCCGCATCTGGCCTTGTGGCATGGCATTAGCACCGCACTTTTGTTGTCACTGCTGATTATTGTGTGTGGTTCGATTTTGCATTGGCAGCGCGATGTGGTGGCGAAGCTGCATTTCACAGCGCCCGCACTCGGTAGCGCAGATGTGGCCTATGATGCGGTGCTCAACACCTTCCGGCGGGTTTCGCTGCGGATCACCGCCACCACCCAGCGTGGCTCTTTGCCACTGAACGAGGGCGTTATCTTGCTCACGCTGGTTCTTGTTCCTATTGCTGCTTTGCTTTCTGGGGCCCGCAATACTATCCGAATGGAACTGTGGGACAGCCCAACTCAAGGGTTTATTGCAGTCCTGATGATGATTGCCGCGCTCGCCGCAACCGTCATGACCAACCGGCTTTCTGCGCTTATTTTCGTCAGTATTACCGGTTATGGGCTGGCTATGATTTTCGCCCTACATGGCGCTCCCGATCTTGCGCTAACTCAGCTGTTGGTCGAAACCATTTCTGTAGTGGTTTTCGCCCTAGTGTTGCGCAAATTTCCGGCCAGTACCCAGACGAAAGAAGCCCATGTTCGACTCCGAGCGTGGTTGTCAATTGCAGTTGGTGTTACCGTGGTCATCCTTGGGGCATTCGCTATGAATGCCCGCGATTCTGTACCGCTTTCCCAAGACATCCCCACCCTAGCTAAAGAAATCGGGCATGGCCTTAACTCAGTTAATGTGCTGTTGGTTGATATTCGGGCTTGGGACACCTTCGGGGAAATCTCGGTGCTGGTTGTGGTGGCTACAGGTGTGGCATCACTGGTGTATCGTACCCGCAGCTTTGCCCGGATCACACGACGACCAGTGTCCCAAGCTGGTGGTTCACCGTGGTTGGCTACCGCCTCGGAAAACGTATTCAAAGCTAAAAACCGTTCGTTAATGGTGGAGGTTGCTACCCGGATCCTATTCCCATCTATGATGCTGCTCAGTGCCTATTTCTTCTTCGCTGGACATAATGCTCCCGGTGGCGGTTTTGCTGGTGGCCTAGTGGCCGCGCTCGCGTTCACTCTGCGTTATTTAGCAGGTGGTCGGGAAGAACTTGATGCCGCCATCCCTGTTGATGCCAGCAAATTACTCGGCTGGGGGCTACTCAGCTCCGGTAGCACCGTGATTATTCCCATGTTCTTAGGACTATCGCCGCTAACTTCTGGGATCCTCGACCTACATCTGCCGCTTATTGGGGAGTTACACGTGGTGTCAGCCCTAGTTTTTGACGCTGGTGTGTATTTCATTGTCATCGGCCTGGTATTGCATATTTTGCGCTCACTCGGCGCCCAACTAGATCATGAGGAACGGATGGCGAAAGAGCGTCGAAAAGCGGCAAAAACCGCATCCGCTGCAGTGGTAGCCCAAATTGAAAGGAACTCACGCTAATGGTTGCAAATCTTTTCCTCCTGCTTGCCTGCGGTGTGCTGGTTGGATGCGGTTCCTTCCTATTGATGGAACGTGCCATGACAAGGATGCTGCTTGGGCTATTGCTGATGGGCAATGGCATTATTCTGCTCATGCTCACCGCTGGTGGCGGAGCAGGGGCGCCGCCGATTATTGGCCGAAATTCCACACTGCAACTGACTAATTCTGACCCCTTGGCCCAAGCAATGATCCTCACGGCCATTGTGATCGCAATGGCCATGAATGCGTTTATCCTTGCTTTGGCGTACCGACAGTATCGCTACCGCACCGCCGATTTGATTGAAAACGACCCCGAGGACCGGGCAATCGCCTCACGGCCAAAGATTCATGCTGCAGCCCCTGACCATGATGCCTCAGCGGACCCGACCACTGGCAAACTTACCGAAAGTGGTGACGCCTTTGGGCCGGAATCTTTCGAAGCCCCACTGACAGTGCCAGAACATCCCAGTGGCGAATTTCCAGCCCAACCTAAACATCGGCCCCGTAGGGAGAAGTAAATGATTGGACTTGTAGCCCTCCCTATCATCGTGCCAGCTGTTGGCGCAGCCCTAACATTATCGTTCCGAAACCGGGTCATTCAGCGATTTATTACCATGGTGACCTTGGGCTTTTTGATTGCACTGACAGTTTTTTTGGTTATTCTAGTCGATCAATCTGGGGTGCTTAGCCTGCAAATTGGTGGCTGGGATGCACCAATTGGCATCACCCTAGTTGCCGATCGATTGTCCTCAATCATGTTGGCGGTTTCGGCACTGGTGCTGTTCTCGGTGATGCTCTATGCCATCTCACAGGGTATCCGCGATGGCAGCGACGAGGAACCTGTAGCGGTTTTCCTTCCGTCTTATTTACTGCTGTCAATGGGCGTGAACATGGCCTTTTTAGCTGGCGACCTTTTCAACCTCTACGTAGGGTTCGAGGTACTCCTAGTTGCCTCTTACGTACTACTAACACTTGGGGCCTCGGCAAAACGAGTGCGCGCCGGGGTGTCGTATGTGATGGTTTCCATGTTGTCGTCACTGGTATTCCTACTAGCGCTTGCCCTTATTTATGCTGCGGTAGGCACTATGAATCTCGCGCATATGTCGATTCGTATGGAAGGAATACCCGAAGGCACCCGCGCAGCACTATTCGCAGTATTGCTAGTAGCATTTGGTATTAAAGCAGCGGTGTTCCCGCTGTACTCTTGGCTGCCTGACTCCTACCCTACCGCCCCCTCGCTAGTTACCGCGGTATTCGCGGGACTATTGACCAAGGTAGGTGTGTACTCCATCATTCGGATGCGCTTCGTGGTGTTCACCGATGGTGCTTTAGACACGGTGCTTGCGTGGGCGGCCGCGGCGACGATGGTGGTTGGCATTCTCGGTGCAATGGCCCAGAATGATATCAAACGTCTACTGTCTTTTACCCTAGTCAGCCACGTGGGATACATGATTATGGGTATTTCACTATCCAATGCGCTTGGGTTGTCTGGTGCAATTTTCTACGCGGTGCACCATATTTTGGTACAAACTGCATTGTTCCTGGTTGTAGGGTTAATCGAGCGCCAAGCTGGTTCTTCCTCATTGCGTAGTCTTGGGTCATTGGCCTATACCTCGCCATTATTGGCGGTGTTGTATCTGATACCCGCGTTGAACCTCGGCGGGATTCCGCCCTTTAGTGGTTTCTTGGGCAAAGTCATGCTGGTCGAGGCGGCTGTCACTACGGGAGGAAGCTTGGCGTGGGTGCTAGTAGCTAGCTCGATCGTAACCTCACTGCTCACGCTTTATACCATGATGACGGTCTGGACCAAGGCTTTCTGGCGGGATCGCTCTGATGCACCTGATGGGGATCGTGCTTTTGCTCGCCCCCGACCACTTACCGACACCCAATCCATGGTTGCTATCTCCGAGCGTGCCGATGTTGGCCGCATGCCTGTTGGTATGGTTGCCGCTACTTCCCTATTGGTCAGCGCCTCCCTAGCAGTGACTATCTTGGGTGGCCCAATCGCCGCTGTCACCGGCCGATCTGCGTTTACCGCCCAAGACGTGAATAACTATCGACGTGCGGTTTTAGGCGAAAACACCACCTCCGAGGTTATCGACCCCGGTAGGCACCCAGAACTTCAAAAGCAGGAGGAGGTCCAATGACCAAACGCTTTCACCCAGTAGCAATTTTGTGGCTGGTGGTGATGTGGATTCTGTTGTGGGGTGACCTTTCCATCGGGAACCTTATCGCTGGCCTGATACTCGCTTTTTTCATTACGTCTGCCCTACCCATGCCAGTGGTATCACTTCCCGTGTATAGCATTCATTGGCCGAAACTATTCTGGCTTATGTTGAACTTCCACAAGGATTTGATACTTTCATCGGTCCGAGTAGCTCGCATTGCCTTACGACGCGCTCCGCAGCCGCCCGCTGCCATCGTCCGCCTACCCTTTGACATCCACGATGATCTGATTTTCGCCTTTGGGGTGGCGCTGCTTAATCTACAACCTGGTGGCACTGTCACTAATATCATCATGCAGGAACGCGCCATTGTGGTGCATTTGCTAGATGGTAGTTCTGAGTCCACCATCGCTCGTGAAATCGCCGGAATCGAAAAACTACAAACCGACCTCAAAGCCATCTTCCCTCATGCACGGGCGGTGCAACCAGCATGATTTTATATATTGCTACTGGATTATTTGCCTTAGCATTACTGTTGACTTCTTACCGGCTGTTGATCGGCCCAAATTCCTTGGATCGACTGGTTGCTCTTGATGGGGTAACAGCAGTCATGCAAGGCGCCTTGGCAATCTATATCTTTTTCACCATCGACACTACGGTAGTCAATGCGATGGTCGTGGTGGCATTATTTGGGTTTATTGCCTCAGTTGCACTAACCCAATTCCGCACACAAGACAGCGCAAAGGAACGCAAACCATGACGATTATCACCAGCATTATTGACTTTATTGCTGTCCTACTCGTTCTCGCTGGCAGTATCCTCGCTTTCTCCGCCGCCATCGGTCTCATCCGCTTCCGCGATACCCTCAGTCGACTGCACGCGGTGAGCAAACCCCAAACCCTCGGACTGGTGCTGACTATCACTGGCACCATTTTGCACATACTCGTATCTGAGCACCTAACCCAAGCAGCCAAAGGTGACCTGGGGATGTTGCTGCTCATCATCCTATTTGCACTAATCACTGCGCCTGTAGTCGCCCAACGTGTGGGACGGTTGGCTCGTAAAGAACATCTTTATGCCGAAAACTCCTTCAGCCGCAACGACATGGAAGGCCTCGATTGAAGTACCAAGCAATCCTCTTCGATCTTGATAACACCCTCATAGATGATCACCACGCCACCCGCACTGCGCTCCCCATTTGGGCAAAACAGATCGGCGCCCCGAACGACCCAGATCACTGGCTTAAAGTTGAGCATTTCTGGTATCACGCCTACGAGCGAGGTGAAGTCAGTCATCTCGGCCAAGGCTACGCCCGCATCCGGTCCTATCTACGGGACCCCAGCTTGAGCGACGCCGAAGCAGCTGAACTTCTCGACCAGTTTCTCATCCCCTACATCGCCGCTGCCACCGCTTTTCCTGACGCCCCTGCGGCACTAGAAACCGCCCTCGCAACCACTGCCAAAGTCGGCATCCTCACCAATGGCACCCGCGAGATGCAGATACAAAAAATGACCCAAGCTGGCCTGTGGGATGATCGTTTGACTATGCTCGCTGCCCGTGAATTGGGCGTCGGTAAGCCCAACCGCGAATGTTACCACCGTGCCCTGTCACTTATCGACGTCCCCACCAACCAAGCGATCCTCATTGGCGACAGTGTGGAAAACGATGTTCGTGGTGCTCTCGATGCTGGATTAGACGCCATACACCTCAACCGCATCGGCGCGCCAAACAGTGAATTTCCCACCATCACCTCCTTGGATGAGCTGGTGTGGTGAACCACCCTACCTACCCCCTGTAGAAAGAATGCAGTGATTTTTATGCCGCCTTTCGGGGGCGAACCTGTGAATAACTCTTTTTGAATCTGTGGTTTTTATCGGGGGTGGCAGGGGGTTTATCCACAATCGAGTGTTAAGGGTGACGTCAGCACTTGGGGGTCTCGTAGGGTGAAGTCATGAATCTTGAATTAGTCTTTGACCTCCTAAGCCACAAAGGCGTGCAGATCATTAAAGCGATCTGCCAAGCGATCACAAAAACCTCAGTTGCTGAGGTCGCTCGAGCCACCGGCTACCGCAAAACCCAAATCCGACACTGGCAGTGGCTGTGGACCATCTGTGGTGAAGACGCCGCCTTTAATGCCGCCAGTCAACACGAATTATCGCTAGGGGTAGTCGAAGAACTAGTCAGAATAGTCAACCGCGGCAGTGCAGGACGCGACCGAGTAGCCGACTTTGTTGCGTTGTGCCCCTTAGTGGCGGGTTTGGATGCGGATTCGGCGCGGGCGGTCGCACGGGAAAAACTCACCCACCCTACGGGAGCTAAACCGGATTTCGCCCACATGCACACTACGGTAGAAGCGGACGGGAAGCGTCGGCTGGTGGCGCGGCTGCGAGACGATCGAGCCAGCGAAATCGACCGGATCCTCCATCGCAAAGCACAACAGTTAATGCAGGCAGGTGAGAAGATTCCGTATTCGGTGGCATACGCTAATGCGCTGTGCCAAGTAATCCTGCAACCCGACCCTACGGGACCCAGCGATGCAACTATCGATCCTACGACACTAGCCGCAGCTGCCGATTCTGACATGTCTGCCGCAATGGCCGTAGCTGATTCACTTGCTGCTGGTGGGCATCGACCGTTGTTTGCACCGCTATTCGTCATCCCCACCGACTGCCACTACTATGACGACGGCAGAATCGTCACCGCCGCTGGCGCCACTATGGACCTCGAACAAGTCGTAAACGAGCCTCTTGCCGACACAGGATACGCCGCTGTCATGGCTAAAAACGTCGATAATATCCCACAAATCGTCCAACTGGTCCCAGTGCGCTACAAGGGTAATGATCGCCTAGCCAGCCCGATTATCCGTCTCATCTCGACGATCATGAACCTCCGCTGCGTACGTCCCGGCTGCGACCGCGCAGCAGTCAAATGCCACCAGCACCACGTCGTTTCCTGGAAATTCGGCGGCACTACGAGAATCGAAAACATGGTACCACTATGTGCTACCGATAATGGACTTAACGACGATGACCCCAACGCGAAACCCAAAAACGGACGCATCGAATTCGATCCGCAAACTGGCACACCAGGACTGCGGCGACGGCCCGATGAGCCCCTAGAATTCAACCCCCACCCTACGATAGCCAAAGGGATGCGTGCTTTCGCCACCGAGTTCTATAACCTCGCACCTTAAGCACTTCTGACGCACTCAGCCGAGGATTGAATGAAGATCCTCGGCCTACACCCATGCCAAACCTACCGGACGGTCACAGCATCCAATGATGGATCGATACCATTATCGGCTTCTTCCATAGGGCGCTGTGGTACAGATGTGGTTGAAGCATTTTCACTACCTCCCGTAGTAATAGAAAGTTCCATGCCTTGGGCGCGGTGTCCAGCGATGGTACACCAACCTGTCATAGGCCCCTCTACAATCCCTACGAGAAGTTCTGCGGACTCCCCAGGATTAATACGGCCGGTTTTTGCGCCATTATCGAATTTTAGATCGTGGGCAAGGGTGTCATTGTTTGTCACTATCACTACCAATTGGCTCCCTACGGGGGCCATGACAACATTAGGATTAAAGGCCATCCCCTCGATCTCGATTTGGAGTCGTGTTACAGCAGCATTGGGGTCCGTAGGGTGGGCAGACTGCGGGGTACTAGCAAGTCCACCAAAACTAGCAACAGTAAGTGCGAGGATCCCCAAGCCAATAGCTAGTTGGCTACTCCTTGGCTGGTTCACTAACGCTAGGGGTTCCTGGGTTTTCCGCAGCACTCCAAGCTGTGCCTTAGCAGCAAGCGGTAATAAAACTATAAACACCGCAAGTGAACCAAAAACAAAAAGCGAAAGTACTATCCTCAGCCAAGAGTTTTCTGTGTAAAGCCACATGGGGAGGCCAAAGTTCAGCAAGGTTGATCGTAGTACCCCACCACGATCTAGAACTGCCATTCCTGTGCGAGTGGCACTGGGGCCACCTCCAATCCGAGAGGGTAAGAGATAGCACATAACTCCAATCAGCAATTGCGCAGCGAACCCAATAAGTACGGCCATCGTCGGTAAGCTAACGTCCGCTATCTGCTCGGCTTGCACGCACCGAGCGATAAGTACTAGTAGGGAGCCAAAGAGCCAGAGTGGTGCCGCTGCAACTGATAGGGATGCGAAGCTGAGCCGGTCCCGTGGATTGGTAAGGACTTTCAGCACACAATGAGCGAACCCCCAGATAGCTACCGCCAACCCTACGAGATAAAGACTTAAACCTGCGGCAGTCACATAGGTATGACCGAGCCCTGCTCCTAGTGCGGCAATCGTCGTCCCACTGACAAGAAATCCAAAAATGGTACGAGGACGCTCCGGCCCAGCCTGAGTTCGCCACACTGCTGGAAATAACAGCATAAGTGAAGAAATAGCAGCTAACCCAACGAACCCCAACACATTAAGCACTAGGTGTGCGAACCGCAGTTGTTCCTGCCAGGAGGCTGGCAAGCCCACAGCCAGTAAAGCCCCAAGAGCTGCCCCCGTAGGGAGGAAGGCTGCAGAACAAACATAGCCAACAACACTTGGGGCATACCGTTGTCCAGCCTTGGCTTGCCGGTACTGGCGCCACAATAGGTAGGAATGTACTAGCAACACTGACCCTACGAGGGTAGCGCCGAGTGTCGTAGGGTGCCAGTGTTGAGTCAGTTGCCCCGCTAGGATTAGCACAATGCCGACATTGAGGACCCAGATGCGCCGTAGTTGCCAAGGACGGTGGGCGTCGTCAAGTGGTTGGTGTAAGAATTTTTCGGTGAAATGTTGCGACCACAACACAATCGAGTTAGTCACTATTCCGAGTGTGAATATGTGGATAAGCAGCCAGCGGTAGTCTGGTACCGCCCAGTGCACCAGTGAGAACCCTACAAGACCTAGCATCCACCAGTAGATAGGTTTGCTGGCTTTGCGATGCCAAGTGGCCCGTTGCGGGCGGGTTGGTCTGGTGGATTGGTCGGGCATTGGATGCAGCCTTCTTCCTACGGGATTGTGCCACGTTTAGTGTAGGCCGCTGGTTTCTGGCATAGCGAAACCCCCAAGAAAACTTGGGGGTTAGGGCGCGATGTTAGGCGTTGATGGCGGCCTCGTAACGGGCAGCCACTTCATCCCAGTTGAAGACATTCCACACAGCGGTGACGTAATCAGCCTTGACGTTCTTGTACTGCAAGTAGAAAGCATGCTCCCACATGTCGAGCAGTAACAGCGGAGCTAAATCAATAGACAGGTTGCCCTGCTGGTCGGTCATCTGCTCGATAACTAGGCGCTTGCCGAGCTTGTCGTAGGCAAGCACAGCCCAGCCGGAGCCCTGCAGTCCCAGAGCTGCGGCAGTGAAATGCGCCTGGAAAGCCTCGTAGGAGCCGAAGTCCCGATCGATGGCCTCAGCCAAAGCTCCCGTAGGGTGGCCGCCGCCGTTGGGAGAAAGGTTCTTCCAAAACAGCGAATGGTTGGTGTGCCCACCGAGGTGGAACGCTAGGTCCTTGGACAGTGCTGTTACTGCAACACCAATGTAACCGTTCTTGCGAGCATCTTCTAGCTTTTCTAGGGCAGCGTTCGCGCCAGCTACGTAGGCAGCATGGTGCTTGGAGTGGTGCAGCTCCATGATCTCGGCGGAGATGTGCGGCTCCAGCGCATCGTAAGCGTAGGGAAGTTCAGGGAGTTCGTAGGTTGCCATGTGGGTCCTTTCTTCTAAGGTTGATATACCGTAGTAGCCATAATAGGGGATTTCTTCAAGTGTGGCGGGAATTTTTCGACTAATCGTGTCGTTGCTTGCTATATCTGACCCCTAACTTAAGGAGGCAAAAATGGGCTGGTTGTTCGGCCACCCTACGGGGCTTGTCCCCCAGGCGGAAGCACTCACTGGCAGCAAACACCCAGTGCTCCCTGACCCCAAACCCCACGCAGTGCTGGGCACTCCTCTCAGTGGACCATGGCTACCCGATCAAGAGGTCGCATACTTTGGCCTTGGATGTTTCTGGGGTGCAGAGAAAATGTTCTGGCTTATCGACGGCGTCGCCTCTACCTCCGTAGGGTATGCCGGTGGTGTCACCGAGAATCCAACATATCGAGAAGTCTGCACTGGGCGCACCAATCACACTGAGGTGGTTTCGGTGGTCTATGACCCCCGTAGGGTCGGGTTTGAAAAACTGCTGGTCACAGCCCTTGAAGCCCATGACCCAACCCAGGGATTCCGCCAGGGCAATGATGTTGGTACGCAATATCGTTCAGCGGTGTTCACCACAACCGATGCCCAGCTTGCCACGGCCCGCAGGATCATTGCTGCTTACGCTCCACGCCTACGAGAGGCAGGTTTTGGGGACATCACTACGGAGGTTTGTCCGCTTTCCGAAACCCCCGCTGGCACCTTTTACTTGGCCGAAGATGAGCACCAGCAGTATCTCCACAAGCATCCCCATGGTTACTGTCCGCACCATTCCACTGGGGTGCCCTGTAGCTAAATATCGTCAATCAACGGCAGACCTGGCGCGCCTTGACTGAGGAATCTCCGCACTGCGGCGGTTGCGCGGCAGTCGTCGCCGTTGTAGCTGAGGAGCGAGCGTTGGGCGTCGATAAGTGAGGTGGTGATAAGCACGTCACCTTTTAGCACGGCGCCGGTGGCAACAAGATAGTGATTAATGCTTGCTTCGCCATCGAGTTCTTCTTCCTCCCAGCGGAAGCCTGCAGCGGGCGCGATGGTTTTTAATCCGAGACCACGAGTGCCCAGCAATTGTTTTTTGACTAGGGTAAACACGTCAATCCATTCCTCTGAGCTGATGAACTCTATGATTTCAGCTTCGCTGGGCACCCCCGGGTAACGACCAAAAAATCGCTGGGCGCTGGTGCGTAGCCAGTGGTTTTCCCCGTGTGCGGAGAAACAGAATACACCGACGGTTTTCCCTGCGGCTTTGGCCGCAGCGCGGGATTCAGATAGCCAGCTCCAGAATTCGGCGAAGTTCCTCGCCTCGTGCTCGCTGTCGAGTTCGTTCCAAGTCACGAATGCCCGGTAATGCTGGCCGTCGTAGGCACCCCACAAGTAGGCGCCGTGGTCAAGGTAGGCTTCGACGTCGATGTCGATTTCTACATCAAATCGCGGCGCGGTCACCTCAGCTTGCCGCCGCATCAGTTCAATCCCACGCTGGTAGGCGCGCGCCAAAATCGCATCAGTGCCCTCACCCTCCCTCGCTAACTTTTCGACGCTTACAACTCCCTGGCGCTTATACTCCGTCCCCTTGTCCCCAGAGAACAGCAGACTAATATCATCATGGTCCCGTAGGGTGGCTTCGCAAATTGGCCAGTATCGGCAGTGCGCGCACTCTTTCACCCGGTGCGGCTCAGTGGGTGGCGCAGCGTCAATGGCTGTTTGGAGCCCTTGCTGAAACAGGTCGGTATCCAAGATGAAAGCCAATTCGTGATTCTGCCCTACGAGAGCTCCACGAGAGCTAGCTAATCCAATCTCCCGTAGGGTCCGGTCGGCAAGTGCGAGCGTGTAGGAGTCCACCGCGTGATGCTTCATCCGATAGTTTCCAAGGTGTGGCTTGCCGAGCCCAAGCCGACGAGTGGCGACAACTCGGACCCTACGAGAGGGGTCAAACCGCGCACTACGGTGGTTGGTCACAAGCACCGGAAAGTAGTTCCCATCCGGCCGACGTACGAGGACATCGATGGGGAATCGGAATTTTTCTTCGGCCTCTATCACTGGGTTGGTGATAATACTCGCTTCTGCTGCGAGGGCCTCAAGGGTGAACAACCAACGGGTTTCTAGGTCTTCGGTGGTTGGGATGTCAATACGCAGAAATTTTTTGCTATCCCCCAGTTGGGGTCCCGTAGGGTAGAGGGTGAAAACGTGGTCTTTTGCTTTCGCCAATCGCAGCTGCCGCATTTTCGAGGCTTCGGTGGCGGGAATCTGGGGATACGCCCGTTTTTGCCGCTGCCTGAAGCGGCAACCCACTAGGTCGTGGGGTTGCAAGTACGCATCAATCTTCACAACTTATAAAGACTATGCCAGGAAGCAATGTAGTGTGGAATTTCAAGTACCACCCCTAAGAGGAGACGCGCAACTATCATGGGTTTATTGAAAACCATTTTGCGGGCCCGTGCCGAACGCGCCGCTGAGATCAAGGCGGCGAAAGTTAGGGCTCGCCAGGAAGTGAAGTCCGCCGCTAAATTGGAACTGAAGCGGTCGAAGCTATTGGCTCGCCAGGAGAAGCAACTGCTCCGGGACGAACGTAAGTCATTAAAGGCAAAGCGGAAGCATGATTTAAAGATGGCCGAGGCGGAGTTGGCGCAACTAAAGGCTGGCCGCTTTAATACCAAAAATGTTCTTCGCTATTCTGCCGCGGCTCGGGCGTTGGCGCCAATAGCACTACCATTGATTTACAAGGCAGTCGTTTCCCTACGGGAGTACAACGCTGGCAGCAAGTTCAAGCAATTGGGGATTTCTGCAGGCAACTCGGGATCATCGTCAGATAGTGGGCCGGAGTTAAAGGCTCGGATTTCTGCTTTGGAAAAGTCGTTGACAGATTACCAACTGCCGAGCGGTTTCCGTAAGGATGTTTCGGCTAGACTCCAAGAATTGCGGATCGCAGTTAACAATGCTGACAAATTCTCGGAGGAAAAACGTCAAGGTGCGCAGCGGGCAGTCGCCGCTGATTTAGATGAGATCGAAAAGGAGATCATCACCAAGGCCTTGTGATCCCCCTTCGCTACTCCCGTATCCCCTACGGGGGTAGCTAATTTTAAAAAGCATCCCGATTGCAGCACAGGCATCGATTTTTTATGAAAATACTCCCCGCACGTGGCATAAAATAATTAGTTGCTGATATTTCGGGTTAAACCTACAGACTGGTGTTTTTTCAGCGCAAAGTCGCTATTTTCTGAATTCTCCCCTCAGTGTCGAGCAGCCTGAACACGTTTAATTTACATGTCAACAGTTTTTAAAAATGGCATGCATTTTGTGTCGTATTGCAATTTAGGTTTATCTTCCTATAATCTTAATCCGTAATCTACTCGGCATTTCGGCAGCACTCGAACTAGTCTAAATGCTTTGAGCGCGGGGATTTTAGACTTGCGAAATTTCCTAATGAAATGGTTAGAACCGACAAATTAAAGAAGGAGAGGTTTTTTACTATGGCACGTCGCGAAATAACCCAGATTTTCGATGACTTGGATAACACCCCTTTAGGAGAAAAGGACGCACACGTCATCCGCTTTAGCATCGATGGCTCAGGATATGTCATGGATGTTTCTGCCCAAAACTGTGAAAAGTTTAAAGTCGCCATTGGGGAATTCATAGACAAAGCCCGGCCAGAATCATTCAGCGCACGGCGAAACCACGAGCCAAAGTACAATCCGAAGCATGTCCGCGAATGGGCTGCTACCCGCGGCTATGAGGTAGCAGTCCGCGGCAAACTCAGCCGTCAGATTATCGACGAATACCTCGCCGCACACGCTTAGAAAACAATTACGAAACGGCGGTATTTAAACAAAATACCGCCAACTAATTACAGCACACCCTGCTCACGTGCAGCTGCCACCGCCGAGGTTCGAGAACGGACCCCCAATTTGTCGTAAATATGCACCAAGTGGCTCTTAACTGTAGCCTCAGAAAGCAACAGAATTCGGCCGATTTCTCGATTGGAAGACCCAGAAGCCACCAGCTTTAACACTTCCAGCTCCCGCGGAGTAAGGGAAGTCCGCGGAGTCCGGACCCTTGTCATTAGCCGGTTAGCAACGGTCGGTGAAAGCGTGGAGTCACCCTCAGCAGCCGAACGCACCGCCGCCAAAAGTTCCTCTGGTGGTGCGTCTTTCAGCAGATACCCCAGCGCCCCAGCTTCAATGGCCCCAAGAATGTCAGCATCAGTATCATAATTGGTAACCACTAGCACATGGGGAGGCTTTTCCATTGTGCGCTTGATTTCTGCCGTAGCATCAGCACCGGTAGTTAACCGAGTTCCTTCTACCCCAGCGCCAAAGCGAAGATCCATGAGGATCACATCAATGCCACCAGCTTGAGCTGCAGAAATGGCCGCTTCCGCGGTAGCCACCTCACCAATGACCTCAATGTCTTCAGCGCTTTCTAACACCGCCCGCAGGCCCAGACGAACAATCTCATGGTCGTCGGCAAGCAAAACGCGAATCATTAGCGATCCTTACTTTGAGAATTTTGTCGAATTCGATCAATTTAGCTTAACCTTTCTCAGGCTGGATGTGTGCATTTACATCAGCCACGTCACCGCCTTTCTCCTCCACTGCGATAGGAATCGCAATTGCAACAGCCGTCCCTTCGTCTGGGAAAGATGTGACCTCAAACGTGCCTCCCAACTCAACGGCACGTTGACGCATAGCACTAATGCCAATATGGCCTAGACCTGCGGGACGATCAGCTACCGCGCTGGGATCGAATCCCACACCATCATCAACCACATCTAGCCGGATCTCGTCGTCACGGTATGTTAGTGTCACGGCGCAGCGGTGCGCATTGGCGTGTTTGGATACATTTCCCATCGCCCCTTGGGCAATTCGTAATAGCCCAGCTTCGGTTTTCATTGGCAATTGCCGTTCATCACCATCAACGTGGATTTCCCATTCAATGCCCACGAAACCTTCGGCGACACGATGCAGGGCGCCTTCCAATGAAGTTTTACTCAAGGCAGCTGGTTGCAGGGCAGCAATCATGGCCCGAGCCTCGGATAGGTTATCAGCTGCAGTTTGGCGGGCAAGCGCCATGTATTTCAGCGGACCAGCCTTTTCCTGATCGGTAATAGAGGAGTTATCGATCTCTTGTTCGGCAACCCGCAAGAGCATTTGAATTGAGGACAATCCTTGTGCCAAGGTGTCATGAATCTCGTGCGCGATTCGTTGTCGTTCGGTAGCTATCCCCGCAGCCCGCTCAGTTTCGGCTAATTGGCTCTGGGTCTCGATTAATTCTTCAATCAGTGCCTCACGCTCCCTAGCCCCCTTCCATAGAGCTTGGAAGGCAAAGTGAATACCAATCACCACTAGGGCAGAAACCGCAGGCCCCATCACTGCCCCATAAGAAAGGTTGGATTTGTAGCTTAAGATAGCCACTGCTGTTGCCCCCATCACCGCAATAATGCCACGGGTATCTGGCAATACCCGTAAATACAGGAAGAACAGCGGAAATACTAAATATACGCTCAATGCCACAACCGGTAGCATTAGTACCCACACCCCAGTCAAACCAGCTACCCATAATAGTTTGAGCTGAAGACTATCAGTAATACGCATCACTGCCATTGCGTACAATAAAGCATAGATTGCACACAGTAGGACAGCTACTATTGCCTCGGTGCGTGGTAGCCCAACTGTGGTGCCCAAGGTTCCCACTAATAATGCAGCAGTGAGTACGGTCATAGCGCGTCGATAATTTGCCGCACCAGGTTGGGAATCGTAGGTATAAACGTCACCGGCAGCAATGGGTTCAACCACCCGCCGCCATTGTCGGTTTGTTGGTTTCGTATCCTCAGCAGGGGAATCTAGGCTGGAACTCATGAATCGCACTTTACTCGCTTGGCGCAGACCCTTGGCCTATTGTTTGGCAACGGTAATCGGATTGTCACTCAGTGGTTGCGCTGCTACCCCAGAAAACTCCCCCACCTCAACTGCAGAGGTAGTGACAACCCAACTAGATTCCGGTCTTCCTGCTGATGCCATGCCAGAACCAGAGCGCGGCCAATCCTGCCCTTACCTCGATTCTGACTGGTTGGCCAATACCAATGGCCAGCGGGTGACCGATCAGGGTATTGACTCACGGTTTGATACCCCAGCCTGCGTTTTTTGGTCATATTCCGAAGCTCCCCAGGCCACGGTGATTATTCGCCATACTAGTACTAAAGCCGAAGCCTATGCTGTGGTTGATTGGGCAGCCCCGATTGATTCCACCGATCCGGTTGAGGACAATGGTTGGTCTGGTGGCCGGTCGGGCAATGACACCGGCGCAGTCTACGCGGTGAGCAAGGATACCGTTGCCGTGGTGGTCTTTAGCGATCAACAACAATCAGTGAAAGCCGAGCTCATTGCCCAAGAAGTCATCAAGAACCTAGGCCTTTAAACCGCAATATCGTTGTAAGGCATCAAGGTAGAAACCCACGGAAAAACATACTCCATCAATCCAAAGAAAACCGCTACTGCCAGCACTAACGCCAGCACGAATTTGACAGCAAATGGGCCAGGCAGTGCGCGCCACAAAAGTCCATACATTAGTTTTCCTCCAAAGCTGCGGGTCGATAACTGCCATCTTTTGCGTGCGACTCAACCTTAATCGCATGCACAATCATGCGTTCCGCATTCGAGAATTGCGGATGACAGGTGGTCATAGTCATAAGCGCCTCCATGTCCTCGGTGGCAGTGTGGTCGGGGTTTCCTGGGCGAGCACCAATGGTCCCGATATCACTCGGAACGGTGATGTATCGCCCACTTGTCGCCGCATAGTCGCCGTAAGTTACCCGATCCGCTTGCTCAGGGCTTAAGCATGCCTGTGCCGCCGCCAGTCGCGCATCCCCTTGCTCAGTAATGGGCAATACGCGGTAGGTGATCCACTCATTTTGCGTTTCGACGACCACCGCATCGCAGGTTTCAAGCTTCCCTAGGTCATTAAACGGAGCACCTTTGCCCACTCGGTGACCGGCAACCGCAAAATTGCCAGCTTCACCCGGCAGCTGGGACTCGGGGTAGTGCCCAGGACCAGCAGCCAAATCAGCATCAGAAGTACCGTGCACAATTGCAAAGGAAAAATCCGACCCAAAGGTGGGGATATACATCCGGGCGAAGGCAGCCCCCAGTTCTGGGGTAGTTTTACTTCGCGGATTCACTCGATCCGCCTCCCATTGCTTGTCTAAGCTGTCATTTACCTGAGCCTGAACCTTTGCCGATTCTAGATTGGTCCAATAAGACTCGTAGAAAGCAAAGAGCAAAGCCAAAATCCCTATGGTGAGCAGCAGCTCACCCAAGACCATTGAAAAGCTAATATTAGCCTTTCTCTTGGTCTGCTCTAAGGTTTTTGAAGCGGCAGTTCGCCCCATTGTTCGTGTTCCTCTTTCGGTTTCCGTTGATTGACCAGCTCATTTTTGCTGGTTACGCTTTTGCCCGTTCGCCTTTAGGGGAGGCTTCCGCGTACCATCAATGAGGGTTAGAAGTGGTGGGCAATGAATCGCCAACCAACACCACTTAAGAATATTAGGCGAGGAGTGGATCTTAAGAATAATGCTGGAGATCTTCATTTATCCCGTATCTGCCGTCATGAAGCTGTGGCATATGCTGCTGCACTCGGTTTTAGGGCTGGATGATTCACTTTCATGGTTGCTATCCATCTTCGGTCTCATCATTGTCGTACGCGGAATCACTACCCCATTACAGTGGATGTCGCTGCGTTCTGCCCGCCTCGGTGTTATTCTTCGACCGAAACTCGCTGCACTCACTGAGGAGTACCAAAATGAAACCTCTGTTGAGAAGCTGAAAGAAAAAGAGGAAAAAGGAAAAGCCCTCCGAAAAGAACTAGGCTACTCGTTGCGGTCTGGTTGTCTTCCGCCATTGATCCAGATTCCGTTCTTCCTTGGTCTTTACCAAGTATTGATCCGTATGGCTCGTCCTGCTGATGGGCTTGACACCACCAACCATGAACCCATTGGTTTTCTTACCTCTGCGGACGTCACATCTTTTTTACAAACCCGTTTCGGCAATGTCCCAGCCTCAGCTTATATTGCCATGTCAGATGAGCAATTCGCCCGACTAAACACCACCTATGAGGATGTTTCTCGATTTGTGATTCCCTTCCTCATTATCACTTCACTGTTGACTTTCATCAACATGATAGTTTCTGTGGTACGCAATTCGTTCTCGCTGGACTACAGCTCCAAACTAGCAGTTTCAGTCGGCAACCTCATGCTCATCATGACTCTGTTTGTACCATTTTTGCTGATTTCTATTGGTATGACTAGTCCGATTCCCGCAGCTATCCCCATCTATTGGGTTGGTAATAACCTTTGGACTTTGTTGCAGAACATCGTCTTGTATTTCCTCTTGTACAAAACCTTGCCATTCCCTGATGAGACCGTTGATTTTCAACACACCATTAAACGTCAGCATAAAGAACGCGAGCGTATTACCCGCCGCCACCGGTGGGGTCGTCGGCTATCTCGGCTTGGCCTTATCTTTACCCCATGGCAGCGTGAACAGCACAAGGCCCGCATTGCAGCCGCCAATAAGTTTTTCGAGGAGCAGCAGGCTAGGGCCGCTGAGGAAAAACAACGTCGCCGCGCGATTAGCGCCGAACGTCGTAAAGCTCGACAGGAGCACTTACAAGCTCGACGTGCTGCACGGAAGCAGGCCGCAGCTGCAGCCAATGAGAATACACTAGAAGAACCCCAGTCTCCCGCAGAATCATTAACGCCAGAGCCAGAAATCCAACCACGTGAGATAACCTATTGGAGTGTCTAACACTACTCGTTATACTGCGACTGCATTCATCGTAATTGTGGTTGTAGTGGTTGGTTTATTTCAGCTGAGTAAATCAACCACCATCCAAGTTTTTGGTGAGCACATTAATCGACTGCCCACAGATCAGAAAGTAGTGGCGCTAACATTTGACGACGCTCCACTAGAACACACCACTGCCACCCTAGATATTCTCGAACAATATAAGGTTCCAGCCACCTTTTTCGCCGTGGGAAAGCACATTGAGGAACGCCCAGAAGTAGCGCAGCAAATCGTTGCCCAAGGACATCAATTAGCTAATCACTCCTATTCCCACCCGAGGTTCCTATTTAAGTCGCAATCGGAAATTGATACCGAGCTCAGCACAACTACCGAATTAATCCGCAATGTTGGTTTTAAAGACAAGATAGTTTTCCGACCCCCTTACGGCAAACGGCTTTTGGGCCTGCCGTGGTACCTAGATCAACATGATATTCCCACCATCATGTGGGATGTTGATCCGGGGACTCACCACGCTGGTGATGCCCAAGCAATGTACGATTACACCCTAGAACACGTGCAACCTGGCTCAATCATTCTTCTTCACCCTGACTGTGCCAATGGTTGTGAAGCGGATCGAGAAATTTTGCCCAAGATTATCAGTGAACTCCAATACCAAGGATATGAGTTTGTAACCGTTAATCAGCTACTAACTTACTGACTAAATCGTATAATCTGCTGGTGGTGCCGCAAGCAGCTGTTTCGCTAAATCTCGGGCCAACTTCAATGGTTCGGTGCTATGAGTAAGGCGCCCACCAGCCAAACCACCATCAAGTAGCAATAACAGCTGGTTCGCCTGCGAGCTACTGGGATACCCATTGCGCATAGTCAAAAGCTCGGTGAGGGTATTGAGTTTCCAATCTTGATGATCAATTACCGCTTGAATAATGCCAAGTTCAGAATCAGTTTCCGGTCGGGGGTATTCTGTAGCTGCGTTTTGGAAATGTGATCCGCGGAAATTGCTGCGTGGTTCTTCATCAATGGACTGATCGAAGAAAGCAAGGATCTTGTCCACTGGATCCGTCATGTGCTCAGTCCGATCATAGTAGTTAGCGCGCCACTGTTCATCAAGTGCTTGGAGATAGGCAATAACCAAGGCGTCCTTGGAACCAAAAAGGGAGTACAGGGAAGCTTTTGCTACATCAGCTTCACGCAGGATTCGATCAATGCCAATGACCCTAATACCTTCAGTGGTAAACAATAAAGTTGCACTGTTGAGTAGTCGCTGCCGTGGGGTAGGTCGATTGCGGCGCTTCCCACCAGTGGCCGCCTTGGCTGCAGGCATGATCTACTTTCACTCCTTGATCGTAGTGTATTCACAATAACCCTAAGTGAACAGATTAGTCTATTTTCAGCATAAAGCCATGTCCATTGGAGCAAAAATCAGAAAATGACAGAAGAGTTGGGACCCTTCTGTCATTTTTAACTAATCTAAGTCATCATTAGCGATTCTAGTGAGCGCACCGATATGTGTTTGCCATGCCTGATAGCCTTTCGACGTTAGTTTCAGCCGTGTGTATGGGCGTCGCGAGTCAGTGAATCCCTTATGAATCGACAGGTAGCCTAGTTCCTCTAGCGCTGAAGATTGTTTTGAAAGGACCGAATCAGAAAGCCCTAAAAGTTTCTTGGCCTCTTTGAAAACCAGCGCATCTCGGGCGGCTAAGGCAGATACGAGCGAAAGTCGGACTGGGTTTAACAGTGCTGGATCAAGATCAAGCCGAGGGTGTGAGGACTCAGTCATTAACCCGCCTTTCTTGTTTACGTAATGCCACCATTTCCCAGGTGACTCCAGCAATAGCGATCAATACCCAAGCAAGTAGGTTCACGGTCAACCACATGGTTGTATTTGAACCGATATCAGCAAAATGTGTGATAGAAATGCTGGCAGCATACCACATGCCCCACACGCCCATCATTATGGCCCAGCGCTTTTGCAAGCCGCGTGGCCCACCGCCTTTTTTCATGGATACCATCCCAAAAATTACAAAGTACAGGCCCACGGCTATCCAAAGGATGGGAGCCAATGTGAAAAGCTCAGAGACCGCCGCACTAGAAACCGCTACCTCCACAATCGGTAAGAAGGAACTGGCCACACAAAAGATGACAAATCCTACCCATACCGCTGAAAAACCAGGAGCGCTTGCGTTGTATGCGCTTGAAGCAGCAACCAATGCCTCACGAGCTGCTTGTCGATCAATATCGTTCATGAAAGAACACCTCCAAATAGTGATACTTTCATTATGGCATGTACTTTCCACTTTGGCAAGTACTATCTTCTTGGAAAATTATTTCCATAGTAGAAGCATAGTGGGAGCTCGGCAATAGCCGACAACAACAGCCATCATTAACCCTTAAGTCCCCCCAACAAAAAAAGGGGAGCTTGAAAGCTCCCCAAATTTCACCCTGTATTACTGCGGCAAATAACTACCGTTTCACAAACTTCAGAATCGACAACAAAATCACGGCGCCAAGCAAACAGGTAAAGAAGCTGAAAATCAGGCCACCACCTGCGACATCAACCCCCAACGCCCCCAATAAGAAACCGCCAATTAGACCTCCAACGACACCGACGAGAATATTCAATAGCAGACCTTGCTGCGCATCGGTACCTTTGATCTTTGAGGCAATCCATCCAGCAAGGCCACCGATGATGATCCATCCCATGAAACCCAAACCAAGCATTTTAGCTCCTATCGTTTATTACGGCTGGAACCCCCACCCTAGTGCTTGGATGGGGGTTCATGGGCTGCAAAGTCATAACGATTGCATCATATTTTGGGTGTTATTTGTGCGGACGCACCACCACCAACGGGCAAGGCGAAGATTGGAGCAAAGCCCGTGAAGTTGAACCGAGAAGCATTCCACGGAAGCCACCACGGCCATGAGAACCGACCACTAGCAGCTGAGCACCCGCGGCAGCATCGACAAGTGCACGAATGGGTCGATCTCGGGTAATCACCATTTCCACTTCAACTTCTGGATACTTCTCCAAGAAGGGTTCGAGTCGATCGTGGAGCAATTGGGTCTGCTCATCTTCGACTGCATTCCATTCCTGTTGGGCGGCTGCCAGCCCCGCAAGCGATGCTTGAACTTGCATATCCATCCAAGTGTGCACCGCAATCAATCGAGTCTTTCGCGCCTGCGCTTCGGCAAAGGCAAAATCCGTGGCTTTCGCCGAAACATCAGAACCATCGACACCGACCACTACTGGACCATACTTATTGGCTTCGGTGACATGATTATCTTCGCGGACAACCACGACTGGGCACTGAGCATGGGAAACTACTGCGGCAGACACGGAGCCCATCACCATACCGGACAATCCACCAAGCCCACGAGAACCAAGCACGATCATGGTGACCGTCTTACTCATCTCCAGCAGCATATCAATTGGTGTGCCCTCGGCGACGGTGTAGCCGATCTTCAAGCCAGGAGCTACTTCCTCCGCAATAGTCCGGGCCTCTTCAACGGTATTCATTGTCTCGTTTTGCAGCTCGTCGAATAGCTCTTGAGGCGGCACCATACCCTCTGCATAGAGGAACTGGGGCATGGTATAGCAAGCTGCTATACGCAACGGCACACCGCGTTTCATAGCGGTATTGGCGGCCCAACGCACAGCAATCTTCGCAGCTTCAGAGCCATCTACGGCAACTACAACGATGTTTTCGCTAGTCACTGTCTCGACCTTTCTCATCGTTTCGAAGGGATCACTCCCCAACCTAGGCCGAATCCATGCACCTTAACGGGAATGAACCTTTGTCACTACCAAAACGCGCTGAGCACGCCATGGTAAACACTTTCTTTCCCTCAATTGTACCCCGATATATTCAGCATGCGCACTGATTAGTGCCAGCCCGTGTCACGGCTGTAGTGCAGTTTCCACCCCAGGATCAGTGGTAGCAGCCCCAGCATTTGAGGGATAAAGGAATTCATAGACTACCCGTAAAATTTCCGCAATAGTAGCACCAATACCATGAGAAAAGAATTGGAAAACCGGTTCCAGCATTGCATCAAAATTCATAACAGCCCTCTCCTTAAGCTTTTTATTAGAATTAGTGAGTACTTTACATAAATTTTCAGCAAAACGCATCTCGGTCGTTATGTCTACGTTATGTAATTGTAATATTATCGATCATTATGACTACCGGCAGTAAACGGCCGCGCCCACCGTTGGCGATTAAAAATGGCCTCAACCCCACTCGCGCCCGCGTGCCTGTCGAGCATGCCAGCATTGGCGCTTTTGATTTCGTCTGGCACTTAAAAACCTCACAACGTTATATCCATCCCAACGACACTGCCGATGCCTTATTAGCTGCCTTCGCTGCTGGCGAGGTCCGTGCTGGTCTATGGCCACACGACACTGCGCTTAGCCCTAGTTCCCGGCTGCCTGCTGGGACTGATGTCTGGTTTTACCGCATGCCTGCAGAAGAAACCCCTGTCCCCTATTCCTGCGAAATCATCCATGAAGACGATCGACTATTGGTAGTGGACAAACCGCCATTCTTAGCCACCATGCCTCGGGGGAAGCACATCGTACAAACCGCAACCGTACAGCTTCGACGCAGCACTGGTAATGACGAACTCGCACCTGCCCATCGCCTCGATCGTCTCACCTCTGGAGTATT
>JBHACV010000169.1:0-18393 GCA_041854705.1 Corynebacterium sp. | reverse complement strand
ATCAAATTTCTTCGGCATGTTCCAGATTTTCCCATCTACTCAAACGGAACAAAACCTGGGACACTTCAAAACCTGGAAAATACTATCCACCCCCTGCCGACTCCCCCTCAACAAAACCATCCAAACAATCAACCTCATCCGCAAAATCATCTTCTACGAACCACCCCCTGAATAAGCTTCGCTGATTATGCCGTTTGTATGGGTAAACACAGAAATAAACAAATGGCAGATACAGCATATCAAATCCTAGTCGCAGATCTGTCGGCTAGGATCGTCGTCACGCGAGTTGTGGGGCATATGGCGGTTAATAATTAGAGATGTAGTGCCTATGGGATTATTGGGCACGGTGAGGGCATCCCAAATATGACGTTGGTTCCTTGACTTTCCTTTTCCTCGTCACTGTATTTAACAACTATTTTTAATGGCTATACAACAATAATGGAAGACAAGGCACTACTATTTATTAGATAGAATCTATTAACACATCTAAGGAGGATTCTTATGAGTGGTGGCAAGTTCCATGATTGGTTTGAAGCTGGCATGACACCTGAGGAAACGCTAGCTGGGCAAGCACGCCAGCAGTTGAAAGCTGCAGGTGATACTTCGATTGAGTGGCGAATAGCTGAAGCTGAAGTAGTGCCAGCTATTGAACAACGACTGCAAAGTGCTGGAATTGAAGGCATCAATATAAAGTTCTATCCAGGGCCTTGATTGGTAACAATTAGTAACCTTTGAAAAGTACAGAACAAGAAGTACAGAAAGTTTTTAAAAATGTTGAAAGCATTGGATTTTTCTGCCTTATGGACTGCAACTCGGGAAAAATCTTTTGATGTATGCGTGTCTGCACTACAAGAGATGCTGATTATTCTTGATGCATTGCAGCAATCACAAGGGGAGTGGCGGATCATGCGCACCGAACCAAATAACCTTGGCCGATTGCTAGCCCTAGACCAGAATGAAATGCGTGCCTTGCTCAGTGGCGAATTAGATCCCACAACTATCTCTAAAAATTTAGCTCTATTTGGACATGGCTTCAATATTGAATATGTTGGTCCGATTCCCCTAGCGATTAATGGTCGTGTGTGCGTAACCGATGATGACATTCGGTTCAAAAACTATGTGGCCCTAAGCTTTCGACATGGTGCTGAAGTACCTGACTATCAGCTTACTGATGATCAGGTTGAGGAGATTTTCAAAGTCATCGTTAAAACTTGGGAGCCCCAGGTGGCACTCAGTTTATTCTTTGAAGCTAGCAAAGTTAATCCATTTAAAAGTGCTACATTCCCGCGTGTGAGTTGGTGGCATTATTTCGGAGAACCCGAGGTGGTGAAAATGCTCGGTGATTTAGGGGAAGAATTTGCAGGGGGAGTGGTTATTAAAACAGCCGAGCGTTTCACTGATCTAACCCCATCAAGGGTCGCTGAATTCGCCCACGAATTGCATAATCGAGGTTTAAGCGACATCCTCTACCGAGAACTATGATCCCAGCTTGCAGCGTTAACTGGCTGGGATCATTTCATAATTTTGTGTTGCTAGGAGTAACTCCAGCAGCAATTTCCTCGACCTTTTTAGTAAGGAAGCATGCTAATTATGCAGACTGGTATAGATGCTAAGAAGCTTTTGGGTGAATTGTTCTTGGGTGACACGATTTTGCTCCGCTAACATAGCTGCACTCATTTCTGCGATGCGCTGCGGTGATTGGTGAAGTGAGGTGATGGCGGCCGCGAGATCGGATGGGGCAGGGGTAGCGGTTACCATTCCGCCAGTCTCTGGGAAAATTTCCGCCAAATCAGGATCACAGACAATGACTGGGGTGGCAGAAGCAATGGCTTCCAGCAGTACCATTGGCTGGTTATCGAAGTCGAAAGAGGTGGAAACGAACACATGATTATCTCGCATGGCGGTTAACACTTGTTCTTGCGGGACACTGCCGTGCACCTGTACCACGTCTTGCAGATGGTGTTGTTTAATAAATCGTTGCACCTTCTTTTCTGCTGGTCCATCGCCATACATATTGACCTCAACTGGAATATCTAGCGCGGCAATGGCGGTAAGGAACTCGATGGGGCGCTTTTCTGGCGAGACACGGCCGCACCACATGATGCGAAGTTTCTCGGTATTTGGGTCGTAATGGTGCTGATGTGCTGGCTGAATCCGCGCAATAGTATCAGGTGCGAGACCATTAGAAAGAACGGTCAAGGGTTTTGCCACGCCCTGCTTGCGCAGTTTATGGGTGAAATGCTGGGAGGGGACAATCACATGCTCAGCTAGATTTGCTTGATTGACCATGAGTCGCCACATCCTACGTCCAACGATGGTGGTGGTGTAATGATCAGCTGAGAGTGTGACATCTTTGGTCGGAAAATGCCGTTTATGTAACCCTGCGAGAATCCAAGTAGTTACCACTGGTAGAGGGAGTACTTTGGCGCAATAGGTATCGACTCGTCCATGCATAGTTTGCACTAATGGAATTCCGAGTTTAGTAGCGGCTTGGGCACCTGCAATTGAGGCCAGCATTTCGCTTTGGCAATGGATAATGTCAACATCACCGAGTCGAGAAATCTGTTCCTCGGCAAAAGGAATCGATTCTTTCGGTGGCCAACAAAATGGGTAGCCATCGGGTTTGAAGGTTTTGCTGGTGGGTAGTTGAACTACAGTTGGGTCGGTGCTGGGTTCGTGGAGTGGGCAAAAGAGCGTGACGTGGTGGCCAGCTTCTTCAAGGGTCTTTTTTTGTGCCTTAATTGAGGTTTGGACCCCGCCCAGTGTGGGCAAGTAGTAATCGCTAAAGATGGCTACATGCATGAGGGAAGTTTACAGTGAGCCCTGCTTTCAGTGATAAGTAAGTTCCACAACTATGGTGCTATACACCCCCAAAAGGACACATTAGTGCTAATGGGGTTATGGGAAAAAGCGATTGCGGTAAGCAAGGTTCACATGGGCAAATATCGATGACAATCGCAGATGTTAGGTGAGGCGCTGGTATCTTTGAAAGTGAGCAGAATAACAGTGATATCAGCCATTGTTTATAGCAGATTCCAATGACAAGTCGTTAGTGCTGAACCAGTTTTCACCAATGGTGACTAAGCTGTGTACCGGGCAGGCATTGAAACTACAGAAGTTCGGATGAGCCACAGGCTGCCACTAGATGTGAAGGAAACACAATGACAACGGTATTGCTAACGGGAGCCACTGGGTTTTTAGGTGAATACTTGGTTCGAGAGTTCCTCGAACAAGACAATCAAGTGATCGCCATTGGACGCAATGCCGAAAAACTCACAGCACTACACCGCATCGCTGATGCCACTGATCGTAGTACACAGTTGCACACGATTCGCACCAGCCTTGATGATCTGCTTACTGCTGAGTTACCGGAATCCGCAGGGGATATTGATGTGGTGGTACACGCTGCTGCACTTTCGACAATTTGGGGTCGATGGGCGGATTTTTATCGCGCCAATGTGATGGGTACTGAGCAGGTTTTAGCCTTTTGCCGAAGGTATAAAGTAGGAAAACTTGTTTTTGTCTCTTCGCCAAGTGTCTATTCTGGGCGTGGTGACCGGCTGAATCTCAAAGAAGATCAGTTTGATCCCAACAATCGGTTGAATAATTACATCCGCAGCAAGATTCAAGCTGAAGCTGTGGTACAGGCTGCCAGTGATATTGACTCCATTATTATCCGGCCGCGTGGGCTCATTGGGGTGGGAGACACTAGTATTGTCCCAAGATTGTTGCAGGCTAATCGCACGTTTGGTTTACCACTCTTTCGCGGTGGCGCCAATCTCGTCGATATGACCTGTGTGGAAAATGTAGCTTTAGCGATTCGACTAGCGGTGAATACACTGCTTGTCGAAAAGCCGCACCAAGCGGTATACAACATCACCAATGGGGAACCACGGCCTTTTAAACAGATCACGGATCAGCTTTTCGACGGCCTCAGCATCACTCCACGCTATAAGCCCCGTAATGTCACAGTATTTTTTGGTATCGCTTCAGTCTTGGAGTTGGGGTATCGGCTGTTTCGGATTCAAAAGGAACCACCGATTACAAGATACACGGTGTGTACCTTGGGGTTTTCGCAAACATTGGATATTTCTGCTGCGCAAGCTGATCTGGGGTACCAGCCACGGGCCAGCCTAGATGAGGGGATTAAGGCCTATGTCAAAGCCAATTCCTAATAGTGAAACCGCCATTAGTAGCGTGCGGTATTTTGACTGTGGGTACTGTATCAATCAACTTGCGCATGCGTTTCGAGGGCATCCAAAAGAAAAACGTAGATTTCCAGCTGGGGTATTTTTACTCAAGCATCCGCAAGAAGGCTACCTGCTGTTCGATACTGGCTATTCGCGTTCGATTTTTAACACTGGCGTCAAAGGATGGTTGTATCGCAAGCTAAATCCCACGTTTGTTACTCCCAACGATGAAATCATTACCCAGTTACGTATGGTCGGCGTGGAGCCAGAGGAAATAACTCATGTGATTTTGTCGCATCTACACCCTGACCATATCGGTGGTGTGAAGTTTTTTCCGCACAGTAAGTTTGTTTTAAGTCAAGCTGCTTACCAAGGTTTTGAGGCGCCGCGTGTGAAGGACCTGCTGTTTTCCGATTTATTGCCAGATTGGTTTGAATCAAAGATCCAGCTGGTTTCGGATTTTCAGCTAGATTCTGCTACTGGGCTTCGAAGTCATGATCTTTTCGGTGATGGCAGCTTGATCTTGGTGGACCTGGAAGGACACGCTAAAGGTCAGATTGGGGCGTTGGTTCCTAATCAGTTGTTGCTCGCAGCCGATGCATGTTGGGGGCGTGACCTAGAAAATTATGTAGGGAAAATGAGTGCTCCAGCTAAGTTGATTCAGTTTGATTACTCAGCCTATACACGGGTGATTGCTCAACTGCAGAAGTTGCGGGAAAAAGGTTTGACTATCTACTACAGTCACGAAGCTTGCCAGGAAGAGGAATTGTTGACATGACGCGAAAACTCACCATTGTGCGGCAGTTTGTGACTGCGAGATGGTTGCGGAACTTGAAAACCGTAGAGCGAGTGCGCCGCTATCAAGAAAAAGGCATTGCTCGGCATGGAGAGTTTTTGCATCAAAACTCACCGTTTTATGCCCGCTTGCCGCTCATTCGTACCATCGAAGATGTGCAGCAATTGCCAATAATGGACAAACAAACCATGATGGCGAATTTCAATGAAACCAATACGCTTGGGCTTGACCGTGATACCGCCTTAGAGATCGCCATAGAATCAGAGCGTAATCGGGATTTTCAGCCGACTTACCAGGGAGTATCGGTAGGCTTGTCGTCAGGTACGAGTGGACATCGTGGGTTGTTTGTAGTCAGTGAGCAAGAACAAAGCACTTGGGCAGGAGTAGTGTTAGCTAAATTCCTACCCCGAGGGGAGATTCTGGATCGCCACCGCATCGCGTTTTTCTTGCGGGCGAATAATAATCTGTATGAAAGCGTGGGCTCTAGCCGAATTCAATTTCGCTATTTTGATGTATATCAGGGAATGGCGGACCATATTGCGAAGTTGCAAACTTACCAACCGACTGTTTTGATTGCGCCGCCTTCAGTGTTGGGGGTTATTGCTGATGCCATTGAGTCAGGTGAACTTCAGTTGCGACCTAAGAAGATTATTTCAGTGGCGGAAGTGCTTACTGATTTTGATGCGGCACGATTCCGGCAGGTTTTTCAGCATGAGATTATTTTTCAGGCTTACCAATGCACTGAAGGGTTTTTAGCGTTTACTTGTGAAGAGGGCTCGATCCATCTTAATGAGGAATTTGTTTACTTTGAAAAGGAATTTCTTGACGAAAAGCGCTTTGTTCCGATTCTGACTGATTTTACTAGGAAAACCCAGCCGATTATTCGGTATCGGCTTAATGATGTTTTGGTTCTCGGGGAGCAGAACTGTCGCTGTGGTGCTGCAACTACTATTATTGAGCGGATTGAAGGTCGGGAAGATGATGTATTTCAGTTTGCTACCGAATCTGGGGAAAAGGTGACGGTCTTTCCTGACGTGATTGGTCGTTGTGTGGTGCTTAGTGAGGGGATTAAACAATATCGGGTAATTCAAACCGCACATAATCGGGTGGAAATTCAGGTGGAACCGCGATCGCCCGAAATAGTGGAAGCGATTGAACAGGAGTTTGCTCGATTGGCGGCCCAGTTGGGCTTTGTGATGCCAGAATTGAGCTTTACAGATTTTCAGCCGGATCTGAGCCGGAAACTCAAGCGAATTGAAAATAAGGTGTCTTAAAAGATGCAGACTCTTTCCCAGCGCCTTGCCTTAGCAATCAATGTGGCAGCTGATTGTCATGATGGGCATTATCGAAAGGCCAGCGGTATTCCTTATACCTCTCATTTATTTGGGGTCATGCACATTTTAAGCCAGCATAATGCCAGCGAGGATTTGCTTATTGCTGGGTTGCTGCACGACGTGATGGAGGACCGACCAGACCGTTATAGTTTTGCTGATATGAATCGGGATTTTGGTCCAGCGGTGGTATACCTTGTGCAGGCAGTGACCAAGAATAGTGCATTGCCTACCTGGCAAGATCGGGCGGAAAATTATTTAGCTGGATTAACCACAGCCACTGATGAAGCGGTGTTGTTGTGTTTGGCTGATAAATACCATAATTTGCTCAGCATCCTTATGGACTATGAGCAAGTTGGCGAGCAAGTGTGGGATCGGTTTAATGCAGGTAAACAGCGGCAATACTGGTGGTATCACGCAGTATTGAACCTTGCGAATTCACGACTCCCGCAGCATGCATTAACTGCTGACTACGCCCAGTTAGTAGCCCAGTTGGATAAGATTTAGATCAGTTTGCCCAAGTTGATTGCGGCTGTGCACAGATTATTACCCCACAATTTGGCAGGGGAGGGACGCAGGCGTTCAGCGGGCCCAGATATTGAAAGTGCTGCGATAAATAGACCTTCGCTGTTAAACACAGGAGCAGTGAGACTTGCTAACCCGACTTCACGCTCGCTGACTGATTCTGCCCAACCTTGTGCACGGACGGCTTCGATTTCAGCGAGATCGAAATGGGGATTGTCAGCCAAAATAGAATCTCTAAGGGCAGGGGAGGAATAGGCGAGAAAAACCTTGGCAGCTGACCCGGCAGAAAGTGGTAAACGGGTGCCAACCGGTACTGTATTTTGCAGCCCAGAGGTGGGTTCTTGAGCCGCAATACACACTCGGGTAGCCCCAGCTAACTGATAGAGCTGTACGGATTCCCCAGTTTCGGTGACCAAGTTGTTCATAATCGGTGCCGCGGCGTCGATAAGCTTGGTGGAGGTGCTGGCACCAAGCGAAGTGAAGATGGGGCCGATGGTCCAGCGACCATCGGAGGTGCGGGTGAAGATATGGTGGGTTTCTAAAGCGGTGGCTAGGCGGTGGGCAGTGGCCCGAGGCAGGTGGGTTGCCTCGCAAAGTTCCGAGAGTGATCGGGGCTGTTCAGCGACGGTGAGCATGATGGTCACTGCGCGGTCAAGTACCTTGATTCCGCTAGAGGTCGCCGCTTCAGTTCTATTCTGTCCCATGCTATGATATTAGCATCTCAATTGGTGAGATGAAGCATTTGAAACCAAGTAAAGAAGGTGACCAAAATCCATGACCAGCCCCGTGGATGAAGGCCAGAAGCTCACTCTGGCCGAAAAAGTATGGCGTGACCATGTGGTATCTAAAGGTCAAGGCGATGAGCCGGACCTGATCTTCATCGATCTCCAGCTGCTACATGAAGTGACTTCACCGCAGGCCTTTGACGGATTGCGGTTGGCAGGTCGCAAGCTACGTCACCCAGAGCTGCATCTTGCCACCGAAGACCATAACGTTCCAACCGAAGGTATTAAAGAAGGGTCGTTGCTAGAGATCAAAGATCAGATTTCTCGCACCCAAGTAGAAACCTTGCGGAAAAACTGTGAAGAGTTCGGTGTACGCCTGCATCCCATGGGGGATATTAATCAGGGAATCGTGCACCAAGTCGGTCCACAACTGGGAGCCACTCAACCTGGCATGACTATTGTGTGCGGTGACTCCCACACCTCTACGCATGGTGCGTTTGGTGCAATGGCCTTTGGCATAGGTACCTCAGAAGTAGAACACGTAATGGCTACTCAGACGCTGTCGCTGAAACCATTTAAGACGATGGCAATCAACGTGACCGGCGAATTACAGCCGGGAGTCAGTGCTAAGGACTTGATTTTGGCGATTATTGCCAAAATTGGTACCGGTGGTGGTCAAGGCCACGTCATTGAATATCGCGGCGAGGCTATCGAGAAGCTATCCATGGAAGCCCGCATGACCATCTGCAATATGTCCATTGAAGCAGGTGCTCGCGCTGGCATGATTGCTCCTGACCAAACCACTTTCGATTATGTCAAGGGTCGGGAATTAGCACCAACAGGTGCAGATTGGGATGCCGCAGTCGAATATTGGAAGACATTGCCAACCGACGAAGGCGCGGAGTTTGATACGGTTGTGGAAATCGACGGCTCAGCCTTGACTCCGTTTGTTACATGGGGAACCAACCCTGGTCAAGGCTTGCCACTAAGCGGCAGCGTGCCCTCACCAGAAGACTTCACCACCGATAATGACAAGGCAGCATGCGCTAAAGCCTTGAAGTATATGGATCTAACCCCTGGCACACCACTGAAAGAGATCAAAATTGATACGGTCTTCATTGGTTCCTGTACCAATGGACGCATTGAAGATCTACGCAGAGTAGCCGAGATTATCAAAGGCCGCAAAGTTGCCAATGATGTTCGACTGATGGTGGTTCCATCCACCGCTTTGGTCAAGCAGATGGCCGAAGAAGAGGGATTGGATCAGATCTTCTTAGCTGCTGGGGCTGAGTGGCGTTCTGCTGGTTGCTCCATGTGCTTGGGAATGAACCCAGATCAGCTCAAACCAGGTGAGCGGTCCGCCTCAACTTCGAACCGCAACTTTGAGGGGCGTCAGGGTCCAGGTGGTCGGACTCATTTGGTCTCTCCAGAAGTAGCGGCGGCCACCGCCATTGTCGGTACCCTAGCAAGCCCAGCGGATCTGTAAGAGGAGCAAGAATCATGGAAAAATTCATTACCCACACCGGCATTGGTGTTCCATTGACCCGCTCGAATGTGGACACCGATCAGATCATCCCAGCTGTGTACCTCAAGCGGGTCACCCGCACTGGTTTCGACGATGGGTTGTTTAGCAACTGGCGTAGCACGGAACCAGACTTTGTACTCAATCAAGATGCCTATAAAAATGGCTCTATTCTAATCGCTGGGCCAGATTTTGGTACTGGTTCTTCCCGGGAGCATGCTGTATGGGCACTTATGGATTACGGCTTTAAAGTGGTCTTTTCCTCCCGCTTTGCCGATATTTTCCGTGGCAATTCTGGAAAAGCTGGGCTACTGGCAGCCTTGATGGATCAGCAAGACATTGAATTGCTATGGAAACTACTGGAGCAAAACCCAGGAGTCAGCCTCACCGTAGATCTCGCGGCGTGTACTGTGACCTGTGAGGGAAATACCTTCTCCTTTGAGGTAGATGATTACACCCGTTGGCGGTTGATGGAAGGTCTTGATGACATTGGACTGACATTACGTAAAGAAGCCGACATTGCTGCATTTGAAGCTAAGCGTCCAAGTTTCAAACCGCGGGTGCAATAGTAGCTTTGCCCAGGTTCCTAGTGTTTAGCTGGTGGGGTACCGTAACGTGCCCCACCAGCTGGTTTTATTCTGCCTATTAAGGCTGCCTTTTGCCTCCCAATAGTAAATGTCGGCGTTAATCCCCAGCTTGCCGGTACCCCTTGCGGAAATCTTCCATAATATAGGGCTGATCCAAGGTGGAGGGTGCGAGAGTCAACGGCTGATTATCGAGGCCAAAAACACTCGCGGCTTGCAGCACATCAGTGGTGGCAAAGCGAAGTTGTGGGGCGCGTTCTGGGATTTCTAACTTAGTGCCAGCTGGAGCGCATAATACGAAACCCCAATCCCCGAAGGTAGGAACATGCACATGATAGGGAATGGTGGTAGCACAACCTGTGGCTTGGATCGTGGCATTGACCCGCCAAAACATCAATGGAGTGGAGTAAGCACTCGATGCTTGAACGGTCATACGACCAGTGGGGCTGAGCATCTTTTTCGCCAAAGCATAAAACTCTTCGGAATATAACCGAGCGAGGGCAGCGTTATCTGGGTCGGGTAGATCAATGATAATGGCATCATACAAAGTACCGTCGCCACCTTCGCGTAACCACCGAAATGCATCTTCGTAAATCACCTGCACTCGCGGATCTTCTAATGCGCCGCCATTATCCTCACGAAGAACGGTATTGGCTACCGTGACTACCTGTGGGTCTAATTCCACCTGAGTGACTTCGATGTCCATCTTCAACAGTTCGCGTGCGGCTAGCCCGTCGCCGCCGCCGATAATCAAGGCTCGTTGAGTGGAATCAGTGATCGTTGGGTAGACCAAAGATTCTGTGTACCGGTATTCATCCCGGCTAGAGTATTGCAGACCACCATTGAGGTACAACCGCCGGTCTTTACCACTTTGGGTGACCACGATCTCTTGGTAGTCAGTCTGCTGGGAGTAAATGATGGTGTCACGATACAAAGCCTGCTTAGAACGGTGCATGATATCAGTGCTAAGAAAAACCAAAGCAATAAGCACAACAGCGGTGGTTATAAGAGCAATACCAGCGACCACAAAGTCGCGGGTACCCATGAAGCTACGCAGTAGTACGATTGCAATAAACAACGCTGCAGCGAGATTGACCAACCCAGCAGCGAGTGTACCCCGCACCATCCCCAACCACGGCAATAGCAAAAAGGGCCAGGCCAAGCCACCTAAAAGCGCACCAAGGTAATCAGCAAAGTTCAAGGTAGCAACCAAGGAGCCACTGCCTTTAGCATCAATGAGGCGTCCTTGCTGGATTAGGGTCATTAGCAACGGTAGTTCCATGCCAACGAGCATGCCAATCAGCAGAGTGCATCCAGCTAGCGCAATCAGTGATTGACCAATCGCCGCGAAAACAATATAAAGCACCAAAGCCGAAGCGCCACCAATGAGTCCTAGGGTGGCTTCGACAAATAAAAACGAGGAGGCCGGGGCATTGAGCAGTGGTTTGGCTGCTAATGCCCCAAGCCCCAAAGCGGCAACATAACCAGCAACAATCAGCGAAGTCTCTACGATTCCGCCACCGCTTAGGCTTGTGGATAAGGTCAATAATGCTAATTCGTAGATCAGCCCAGAGGCGGCACAAATAGCAACCGATACCAATAAAAGCCAGCGCCACAAGGGGGATTCGGTGATTGCTGCACTTGCCCCCGGTTTGCTTGCTAGGTCAGACATGCAGCATTAACCACGCCAATCATGATGAGCGAAATCCCGGCAACAATAACCCCAGCGCGTGGTTTTGAGTCTTCAACTAGGTCGCGGAAATTGCCAGGGATGAGCACTTCCAAAATGACCAAAGCGATGGCTTGTAGGATAATCCCCAGAATAGATAATATTGCTGCCTCGGCGAGGCCTGGCCCAAGGCCTAATTCTGACGATGAAGTATAAACTGCGGTGGCGATCACAATACCCAAAGAAATTTGCTGTGCACCAGCAATAATTGCTGCATTGGGGCGGTGGTCGACAAAAACCAATCGGTGTAGCTTGCCAGGGGTAAGAAGGTCAAGGACCACGAATCCAATGCATAACACCAACCCAGCTAGAATGAAATAGCTGACAGTATCCAGTGCATCGTGCATTAAGTTCTCTATCATGAAGGGATCTCCTTAAGGTCGTAATCGATTGTGCCGCTACTTTACCGAGGTATTGCTACTTCCAGACCCAGACCCGGATCCAGATCCAGAACTACCACCAGAAGAACTGGATGGTGATGATGGTGTGAAACCTGGACCCAAGTAAACTAAAGTGCCATTATTAAATCGGTCGAGGTCCTCAACTTTAATCCTGCAAGGAGTAGTGCCCTCGCTAAAAACGGTCACGATCCTGCGCTTATAGCGTAAGTATTCGGTTCCGGTAGCGGAATCAAATTGCCGGGCAAGTGGTGGATTTTGGGCAGCAATGTCATTGGCTGTGGCTTGAACTGTGCCAGTACAGGTATAGGTCGCGGGTCCAGCACTAGGGTAGTTTTTAGCCAAACGGTCTTCGACACTAGAGGCAGTTCCAATGGCACCACAGGTGCAACAAATCGCCAGAACCAGTGCGGTTACGCCAATGATATTCCAATCTCGAGCATTCATAACTGGTAGCTACTCCGTGTTTTCACAATGCTGTTCTCAGCTGGGTATAGATGGTAGGTGATCCACTCCCAGCCTAGGGTGGTTGTGGTCGCTTTGATGGCAGTGAGGTGGTAGTCGCCTAGCCCTGGGAACTGCACCACGAGGGCGTCGTGACCAAGGTCGCGGATTTGGTTAGCCTGGTGGGCGAAGGAAGCGTCGTCAAGTGTGATAACGCTTGCTTCTAGCCGATAGGGGCCAATTTCTGTGGCATCTGGCAATGGTTGACCAGTGTCGCCTGCAGTGGCTGAGATCTCTTCGCGCAACAGGAGACTGCCATCATTGGTATAAAGGCTAACTACGTGGGAAGCACCGATAACTCCAAGGTGTAATTGGGTGTCATGGTGATTGAGGTATTTGTCCGCCAGGATGTCATACGGTAGGGGGCCATTTATGAGGATTCCTAGTTTTGTCGCACTGACATCCTTGATTGGGCAATCAAGTTTTTGCATTTTAGTCGCAATTACTGGTTGGGGCTAGGGGCTGGGTAGACGCGGAATTCGCCTGGCAATGCGACTCGTCCAACGGAGACCTCCCAGGACTCGTCATTAGCCCAACCTTCAAAACTCAAGCGTTGCTCTCCGGTTTCGTCTGCCAGATCGACATACCGCATTTCCCCGGTTTGCGGCAGACCAGTGGTACCAGCGGAGGTGTAGCGAGCATGTCCACGTTCCTGTTCGAAGTAGGTGGTGCCACGGAACTCGACTCGGCTGTTTGGACTAATTCCCGCACCTTTTTGGGTGACCCACCAGACCAGCTCCAGTTGTCCTTCGTCGATTTCAACGCTGAGCCAACTGGAACCGTTACCGCCGTCAAGCATGTGTTCATACCAGACATAGGGACCTTGCTGTAGTGTGAGGGAACCACGCACCACATAGTCGGTGGCACCAAAACTAATAATGGCGCCTGGTGCGAGTACAGTTGGCCGAAAATCGGTGGCCCCAGAGACTAGGTCAAAGGGGTCACCACCAGCGAATTGTGCAAAAGCGGGTGAAGACTTCTTTGCCCGAGCGGCAGTTGCAAAAGCAGCAATTGCAATGAAAAATAGCACAAAGCCAATCAAGAATAGGGTTACAGACATAGATCCCTTAATAAAATTAAAGTGGTCGAAATTACCTTTGAGTATACAAGTTTTACCGAAAACCAAGGGCAAAACTGGTTAGTCTTGTCGTTCAAACCAAGGGCAAACCCCAGGTCACATTTGATATAGCACTCTCTGCAGTAAAAGTAATGTAGTTGTATAGTCTGCACCCAGCAGGGGGTGCCAAACTATTTTTCACCTATTGGCACTCCAGCCTAGTCAGTAACTATTGCCAGCTTTAATTCCGTCTACATTTTCACCAATGATGGATACCTGCGCCGAGTTAGCACATAGCTACTAACTAGCGGTACTTAACGCATTTTGATTGGTAGCGGTGATTCTAAATAGTCAGCACCGGTGAGTAGTCCGTCGGTGAAGTTCAAAACCCAAACACTGGCTTTTTTCGCGGGAAATTCTGGAATTGGTAGGGTTCCACGAGCTGAGAGCCAGGCTACGAGATCTGGGATCATTAAACCTTGGCTAACAACTACGCTAGTTCCACCGGTATCAATGAGTTTTTGTATCAATGCTTGGCTAGTTTTCATGCTTTCAATCCAGCCATCATCACCGAAACTACGGTCAATGGTGATTTCTACCCCTAATGCCTTGGCAAGGGGTTTTGCAGTTTGCACACAGCGCAGTGGCTCTGCCGAGTACACCGCGGTAGGTAAGTATGGCAGTAACATTGGCGGCAGCAAGTCAGCTTGCTTGTGGCCCTTGCGTTCTAGGGGGCGGCGGTTATCATCACCTGTCCATGACAATCTGTTGTGTGCCTTGGCATGGCGAACTAGTAAAATACGTGCAGTGACAGGAGTTTTTAAACGCTTGATAGCCTTATCGATGACTAGTTTATCTACTTCATAGCTCATCATCTCACGAGCAGTTTCTGGGGAAACCCAGCGAATCTCATCGACTTCAGAATTGGCAATAAATTCGCCTCCTACCACTTCGGCTAGCCAGTAGAACACGAGCTTCGTCCGGCCTGATACTGGGTAGGTAACCCGACCAAGTAGCTTGCCCAAGCAAATGTCGTAGCCAGTTTCTTCCTTGGCCTCCCGAGCTGCAGTGGTCGGAAGTGTTTCACCGGGATCAAGTTTGCCTTTGGCTAGCGACCAGTCGTCATATCTAGGGCGGTGAATACATGCGAATTCAATATTTCCGTCAGCATCTGTTCGCCACAAAACAGTACCCGCAGCGAGAATGAACCGGCGATGGTTATGAGCAGGGAACGCCTCAACAATCTGGTGACGGCCGGTGATCCCAGGTTGGAAAGAGGGGGAAGTCATAATGCTAAAAATCCTCGATCATAGGTTTAAGCAGGAACAGGACAAGACAGTAGTTGTCAGTATCTAGATTAGAGGTAATGATCAGGACAATTGAATTGTGCCGTATTCGTGACCTTTATTCGGAAGTTCCTAGGGGGATTTTACGGTAGGGTTTGGGAGACGAAACAAACTCTAGGCAACGTGGAAATACCACGAAACGCCGCATATCACGTGGCGGAAAGGGCAAAACAGAATGGTTCATCAGGTTGCGGTTATGGGCGCAGGTTCGTGGGGAACCACCCTTGCTAAAGTCTTCGCCGATGCGGGTAGTGATGTGATGCTCTGGGCGCGACGAGCTGAGGTGGCCACTGCTATTAATTCAGATCATCATAACCCGGATTATCTTACTGACATTGAGTTACCGCAGAACATAAAAGCAACCTCTGATGCGGCAACTGCGCTTGCTGGCGCGCAGATTGTTGTGCTGGCTGTTCCTAGTCAAACATTGCGAAATAATCTTTCTAATTGGCGGTCATTTATCCCAAAGGATGCCACTTTGGTTAGTTTGGCTAAAGGTATTGAGAAGCAGACTTTTTTGCGTATGAGTGAGGTGATTGCTGAGGTTACTGGCGTTGATCTAAGTCGAATTGCAGTATTGTCGGGGCCGAACCTGGCGCGCGAGATCGCTCTGCAGCAACCAGCTGCGACAGTGATTGCCTGTAGTGATGAGAATCGGGCGAAGATGGTCCAACAGGCAGTCGGTGCTGCGTATTTCCGCCCTTATACCAATACCGATGTGGTCGGATGCGAGATTGGTGGTGCCTGTAAAAACGTCATCGCCTTGGCTTGTGGCATGGCATCAGGCCGAGGGTTGGGAGAGAACACGCTCGCGTCGGTGATTACTCGAGGATTGGCGGAGATCACTCGGTTGGGGGTTTCTATGGGAGCAGATCCTAAGACTTTTGCGGGTTTAGCAGGATTAGGTGACTTAGTGGCCACCTGTTCGTCACCATTGTCGCGGAACCGATCATTTGGTTTCCGCTTGGGCCAGGGGGGTTCATTGGAGGAAGCAAAATTGGCCACACATGGGCAGGTGGCTGAGGGGGTGAGTTCGTCTGCATCCATCTTTGAACTTTCGCAGAAAATTGGGGTGGAAATGCCGATTACACAGGCGGTTTTTGGGGTATGTCATAAGGGGTTAGCGGTCGATGATATGGTGGCGGCTTTAATGGGACGAAGCAAGAAGTCGGAATAGTGGTAAACAGGGTAGAGTTGAGCGGCGTGAGTGAAAAAACGGAACTTTCTAATAGCGTAACTACTGCTAAGCGGGTAACGGTGGCAGTGGTTTATGGTGGCCGCAGTTCAGAACACTCGGTTTCCTGTGTGTCAGCAGGTGCGATCATGTCGCATCTTGATCCCGAACGTTTTGAAGTTGTTCCCATTGGGATCACCAAGGACGGGGTATGGACAGTAGGGGAGTCTGACCCATCGAAGCTGCGCATTATTGATCGCACATTGCCGGTGGTCGAAATGCGCCAAGAGGTGGCATTATCGGTAAATCCAGCCACGAAAGGCCAGTTCCGATTCACAGATGGCAGCCTACATGCTGAAGTAGATGTGGTTATGCCAGTGCTGCACGGACTGTTTGGTGAGGACGGTACCATCCAAGGCCTTTTTGAATTGTCCGGGGTGCCATATGTTGGTTCGGGAGTGCTCAGTTCAGCTTGTGCAATGGATAAGGAGTACACCAAAAAACTCATGGCAGCAGAGGGACTTCCGGTGGGTCGGGAAGTCATTTTGCGTGGTGAGGAATCCCTAACTGAAGCCGATAAGAAACTGTTAGGCCTGCCAGTATTCGTCAAACCGGCCCGTGGTGGTTCCTCTATTGGGGTTTCTCGGGTACTCACCTGGGATGATGCTGATGCTGCCATTGCCTTAGCTCGGGAAAATGATTCCAAGGTGATCGTCGAGTCAGAGATCGTGGGGGTCGAGGTTGAATGCGGTGTGTTGGAACGGCCTGATGGCAGTTTGTTGGCCTCCTTGCCAGCGCAATTGATTGACACTGATTCCGGTGATGAGGGTTTCTATGGCTTCGACACTAAGTACCTAGACGATGTGGTCACCGCCCAAATCCCAGCGCCACTGGATGAGCAGACACTTGAACTCATTCAATCACTGTCTTTAGAGGCATTCCGAGCGGTTGATTGTGTAGGACTTGCCCGAGTAGATTTCTTTGTCACCGCCCATGGCCCAGTGCTCAATGAGATCAACACTTTCCCTGGTTTTACCCCGATTTCCATGTACCCACAGGTTTTCGCGGCCACTGGTGTCAGCTATGAAGAATTACTGACCACGTTGATTGAGCGGGCATTGGTAATGGCTTAGTCCGCTGTGCTGTCGTCCATGTTACGACGCTCACCGATGGTCTTGTTTTTCGGTGGGCGTCCACGTTTCGGTAGCTCGCTAGTTTCTTTGGGGAGGCGACCGGCTTTACGTAGGCTTTCGTGCAGCATTATCTCTATTTGTGCATTGTTGCTGCGCACTTCCTAATTCTCCCACGTAGCGATCGCTTTGTAGACTGCTGGGTCGATACGAAGCGGTATGTTTTTGCCAGTCTTGTGGCTTGTTTTAGGCATAGAGCGATCCAGTGCTGACCACTTGGTTGGGTGGTGGTATCGGAAATTTGCCAGACGACGATCGCGCCGATTTCGATGGGATTGCCATTAAGATCGTTGACCTCGATGGTGTTTGTCTCAAAAATACGCACTTTAATGCTGATCTTCTTAGTTGTGCACAGTGGGGGAATGATACATAACCCTGTGCGGCGAACCGTACCGATGTAGCGACCGAAAAACTGTACGACATAGGTTTTACTGGGGTTGATGACTCGGAGCATAGTTAGTGCGAAAATTACTAAAAGCAGCAGGAGGGAAGAACTAACGATACCCACAATTAGTCTGGTGGCAGATTGCATAGGGTCTTGCAACAGCACAATGCTATCTCAACTACATCTGACCACTGGTGTGTGGGTGAGCTTGTTTGTGTATGAACCATTGACATTTTCAGCTCGTGCGTTATTGTATGAATCCCCAACCGCGCTGACTGAGGGAGTAATTCCATGCTCAGCCAGCCAGTCATTGTAAACAATACTGGCGTAATGTGACCAGTGATCTCAGTGATGCACCAGCCCAGCAGTCTGCTTAACAGAAGCGATCGCTTGATGCAGGCGCCTGCAGCGGTAAGGCTTGTACATGCATCGAATCCGACAACACCCAACCAACAATCTTCTGAGAGGACACATCGATAACAAAAGCTGCGTACTATGAAGGAAATCGTGGTTACTTATGGAGAACTATTAATTAGGTGAAGATGTAAATCTTTATGGACAATGTAATCTTTTCGGTTGAAAAAATGCTGAGCTTGAATCTTGGATAAGTGTCTAATTGTGTAGCACACGGTTTATTCTATGTTCTAAAGTTCAATACTTTTCATTGCTCTGTCGAGATAGTAAGTGGCTAAACGTTTTGAAATAGACAAGGAGGCTGGTGTTTATTATGGATGATTGGTTTCCGCTTTTTATCGGGACAATTATACAGGGTGGTCTTTTACAAACATTAGTGACGCTTACTTTCAATTTTGGGCAGATTTTTAAGAATCACCCCTATCGTTCTTGGAAACTTATGATGGGGGTGATTTATGCCACGATAATAAGTATTATTATTGGTTTATTTTCTCCTATCATTAATGATTTCATCCCATGGTTT
>JBHACV010000168.1:0-11891 GCA_041854705.1 Corynebacterium sp. | reverse complement strand
ATCACCGACAAACAGCGCCAAGGCATCCATGATCTTGTTACTGACGCCATCGCTGCAGGCGCTACCCTTAAAACTGGCGGTAAATTACCCGATGGCCCCGGCTACTTCTACCCAGCTACCGTACTTGCCGACGTCCCTAAGAACGCCCGCATCCTACACGAAGAAATCTTCGGACCCGTGGCCACCGTCGTGACCTGTGCATCCTTGGACGAGGCCATCGCCCTAGCCAATGACACTCCCTTTGGGCTGGCGGCGTATGGATTCACCACCAATATTGACACTGCTCAGCGGTTCGCCACCGAACTCAACGCGGGCATGGTGGGTATTAATCGGGCAGCGATTTCCGATCCCGCCGCGCCATTTGGCGGGATCAAACAATCGGGCTTCGGCCGAGAAGGCGGAAGCGAAGGCATCGAAGAATACCTTGACGTGAAATATATCGCCACGCCTTAAAGCACTAGTGTGCACTCATCACGTGTTTGATGCGGGTGTATTCCTCTAAGGAGTACAGCGAGAGGTCTTTGCCATAGCCGGAATCTTGGAAACCGCCGTGTGGCATTTCCACTACGAAAGGTATGTGGGCATTGAGCCATACGCAGCCAAAGTCCAGTTCTCGGCTGGCCCGCTCACAGGTAGCATGATTGTTGCTCCACACCGAGGCGGACAAACCATAGGAAACATCGTTAGCCAGCTGAAGGGCGTGGTCAAGATCGTTAAAGGTTTGCACGGTAATGATCGGGCCGAAGATTTCTTCTTGAATCTCTCGGTCTTGCTGTTGTAGCCCAGCAATGATGGTTGGGGCAATATAAAAGCCCACGTCTCCCACCCGATGACCGCCAGTGAGCACCTGTGCGTGCACAGGCAGTTCCGCTAAAATCCCCATGACCTTGTCAAAATGTTTCCGATTATTGAGACTACCGTAGAAGGCATTAGGATCATCGGGGGCGCCAGGTTGTAGTTTCTCCGCTTCAGCCACCAGTTTGGCGATGAAAGTGTCGGCGATGCTGGCAGCAACAAGCACACGGGTAGCTGCGGTGCAGTCTTGTCCGGCATTGAACATCCCAGCTTGGGCGATTCCTTCGGCAGCAGCGTCCAAGTCAGCGTCATCGCAGACAATTACTGGGGCTTTCCCACCAAGTTCAAGATGTGACCGTTTCAGGTTTTCTCCGGCACTGCGGCCCACCGCGCGACCAGCGGGCACGGAGCCGGTGATCGAGACCATTCGCACATCGGGGTGGGCGACGAGTTCCGCGCCGGTGGTAGCGTCGCCAAGTATGATGTTTACTACTCCTGGTGGGAGATGTTCTGCGATGAGTTCGGCTAGTTTCAGCGTCGAGCTTGGGGTGGTGTCGGAGGGTTTGAGAACCAGCGTATTACCAGCGGCAACGGCAGGGGCAATCTTCCACACCGCCATCATCAGGGGATAATTCCAAGGCGCGACCTGTGCAATCACTCCGATTGGTTCGCGGCGAATGCTGGAGGTGAATCCTTCGAGGTATTCGGCGGTAGCCAACCCATGAAGCATCCGTGCGGCACCAGCGTAGAAGCGGAAGTGGTCAGAGGCTAGCACGCATTCTTCCGAGATAACGAACCGCTTAAGCTGGCCGGTTTCCGCTATTTGGGCGTCGGCAAGTTCTTCGAGATTGTTATCGATCGCATCGGCTAATGCGAGTAAGTGTTTTTGGCGAACTGCTGGGGTGGCAGCCCGCCAAGCCGGAAACGCCGCGCTCGCAGCAGCCACCGCAGCATTAATGTCCTCGGTGCCCGAGATCGGGCTTTGACCAATTTGCTGCTCGGTGACAGGCGAGATCAGCGGCATGGTTCGGTCGGAGTGGGCATTGACAAATTCATTGTTGATGAAATTGCGGTACAGCATGCGAGAGAACCTTCCTAGCAAGATCTGGCGATAGTGCCCCCAACTTACCGGAATTTCACTCGCTTTTCGACGCCTTATGCCACGAATTCCCTACTGCTTATGCCATACCACAATAGACCACGGAGCAACCGAAACATTACCGGTTACAGTTTCCCCGGTTCCCTCTGGCCAGAAGTTGTTTTCTTTTTCGGCCCAGATCGCAGTATCAATCATCCTACGCCACTGGTGTCCAACTTCGGCGGCCGGTACTTGAAAGTCCACCGGATCGGCTGTCATGTTGACCATCATCCAGAAACTGTCACCCGGTGCATCGATGTGCACCGCGACTGCGCGATCACCCTCATGGGGTGCCGACGTTGAAGCGGGTTGGTAGTACAGGTAGGAGATGTCTTCATTACCTGCTACTGCATCGCCCCACGTTGTTTGGTGCAGGGTTGGGTGACGATGCCGCAGATGCATCAACGCTGTGGCAAACCGGAACAGTGGATTTACTTTCGGGCTGGAGCTATCAAAAACCCCGAGGTTATCGTGATAGGAAGCATTGGTTTCATCTTCCACTGGCACCTGCTGCGGCGCATTGGTGGGAATCATGGCATAGTTATTGCGCATGGCCACCGACACCAAGGACCACGGGTTATTGTTGCCATTTTGGGTACGGCCAAATTCATCACCGGCTACCAGCATGGGCACCCCACGAGAGAACATGAGGAGGGTCCAGAAATTGCGCAGCCGCTGACGGCGAAGTCCTTGGTCCCCGCCGGAGTCCCAGGATTCATTATTATCGCTACCACCATCAGATGGCCCAAAGGGGTAAGGCTGATCGTTGACCTTAGTTTGATAACTCACCAGGTCGGCAAGGTTGAAGCCGTCATGGGCCACAATGAAATTGACCGACTTTTGCGGGCCACCATTGTCATCGAAATGGTGGTAATCGCCATTGAGCACATCGGCGAAGCTACTGGTATTCCCATCACCTTTGCCGAACTTGCGCACCGCATCACGGTAACGGCCATTCCATTCGCCCCAACCACGTGGGAAGTTTCCAACTTCGTATCCCCACAGATCCCAAGCTTCGGCAATGACTTCGATCCGTTCTTCTTCAGCCAGTGTGGCTATGTCTACTAGCAGTGGGTGATCGGAGAAGAAGCGTTTCTGTGCGTCCCAATCTTCTGGATCGGCATCAGCTGGTTTGCGACCAAGAACGGTGGCAAGGTCGAAGCGGAACCCATCCACACCCATTTCTTGGCTCCAATACCGCAGCGAATCTAGCACGAGCTGCCGTGCATGATTCGAAGAGTAGTTAAGCTGATTTGAGGTGCCGGTAGCACCATCGACTAGGATCTTGTTTTTGGTCATCTGGTAGTACTCAGCGGTGGCAAATCCACCTAAGCTGGTAAAACCAGTGGTGTTTACATCCCCAGCCCAGTTGCCACCCTCGGCGGTGTGGTTATACACCACATCGAGGTACACCTCCATGCCCGCATTGTGGAATGCAGAGACCATTTCTTTGAATTCTCGGGTTGGCCCACCCCAGCTCTTATCTGCTGCGTATAGTCGATTTGGGGCAAAGAAAGACAAGGTCATATAGCCCCACGAGTTGGTGGCACCGCTGCGCTTTGACTCAGAATTATTGGTCTCATGAATCGGCAACAGTTCGACTGTAGTCACACCGGCAGCTTTGAGATAGGGGGCAAGCATGCCAGCACCTTTATAGGTGCCCTGATACTCAGCGGGAATATCCACCACATCACCGAATCCGGGTTCTTCGCTGAGCAGGTCCTTCAATCTGGCCACTGATGGATGACCAGTCAGCTGAGTAATGCTTGCTTCATAGATGATAGATTTCTCGGGTGGCAGGTGGGGTTTGGCTGCGATGGCGGTGTGTTCGGCTACCACAATCCCTTTTGGCGCGTAGGGGGCGGTATCAATTAGCCGACGTTCGACTCCGTCGACTAGCTCACTGCCTGTGCCGAAAACACCATCATTGACCCCGAGTTTTTCCAGTTCATCGGTGAAAACATTGTGGGTGATCTCCCGGGCATAGGGGTCAAACAGCACCTTATTGGGGTTAAAACGGTTGCCTTGTTCATCAAAGTCACTGATGAAGCCTGCTGCCGATCCGGGCTTCCAAGCTTTGTCATAAGGCCAGTTGGGACCCCAAACACGGTATCCAACCAGCGTACCTAGTTGGAGTCCTTGTAGCTTGGCTCGCCAGATCCCATCGGAACCTTGAGCCAAGAGGAAGGTGTGAGTCGCAGTGGCGCCCAGCACCTTGGGATAGATTTCGAGTTGAACTCGGGTGGCGGCAGGAGCATAAACTGCAAAGGTCACGCCTTCGGCGCTGGGATGAGTGCCCAGTGGCCAGGTAGCTTGGGACCAAGCGGCTTCTTCAATCGGGATGATTTTAGACATGCGCTCCATCGAACCATAGTATTTAACTCAGCGCAGACGCTACCATCCCCCACGGGTTGGTTTTACCCTCGATTGGGTCGAAAATCAGTGCTGTTGACTAGGCATTGAACTGCACCATTACCAAGCCAATCGAAGCCGCTTAGCAATTGTAGGAAATCTCCATTTTCTGCCAACCACCACACGGCGCTGCCATGATTGCGCAACAGCGAAGTCGCCGAGGTGAGATGGTTAGTCAGTGTTTGTTAAGACGACAAGAGCTGACCGTTTTACCTCAGGCGACTCACCATCATTAATCCTGATCTACTCGGCGGCCTCCGGCTCAATCACTACTGGGGCTACCTCGCCTTGAGTGGCACCAGTGTCAGTAGCTTCCGGCACTTCAGCATAGCTTTCTGTCAAGTCTGCAGGTACCGCAGGCACCTCTGTATCTTGGGTTACCGGTGCAGCAAAGTAAGTCTCAAATAAAATCGGTTCCATCTCGTTACTGGGATTAACCTGCCGCTCCAACACTGACTTCTCAGTATCCAAAGTGTAACCCTCAGGGAGAGTTACAGTATTAGGGTCTATCTTGAGCACGCATTCGGTATTGAGGAATAACCCAACCTCATCCATATTTTCATGCGCAGCACTGATTTCTTCCTCACCGCTATCGTACTCTTCACCGTCCCGCGTGCAGGTATAGGAAAGTTTCACATTATTGGGGCCAAGGACTGTCGCATTGGCGCCGTCCCCGGTTTTGATCACGCCAACTTTAGCGAAAGCCCGCTGTCCTTCGACAGCATACGTTACTGTGATCCGGTTAAGTGTCTCCTTTTCAACAGTTAATTCTTTTGGCTCCACAGTGGTCTTGGAATGATCGACCCGGGCAGCGTACCAATCAGGTTCATCTGCTTCAAAAGAAACCGTAGTCCCAGCCGGGAAGGCTGCAATTCGGGTCTCGGTGAACCCCTTCTCTAGGTCCACCGTCAGTGTGCCGCTTTGGTCGTCGTCGTTAATCTCATGGGGGCGGAATTTCCACTCTGGATAATCGGACGCTTTGGTTTCACCAGGCAGGTCATACTGCAACTTACCTTTGATCCTATTCGTCACTTTTACGGGAATATCGGTCGAAGACGTCGCTCGAAGTGTAACCACACCAAATTCTTCTGGAGTTTCAGAGTAGTTATCCGTAAATGCCCGACCGCTGACCTCTTGGCCATAGCCATCCAATGCAACAGTGAGATTAAATTCTTTATCCCTAGGAATGGGCAACTCCTTAACCGCAGTGGGGAGATACAGACTATACCGGTGATCTGTTTTGAATGGTCCTGATACTGTCACCGTCTTCTCAGTGCCGTCACCGGAAACATCAATGCTGAATCCATCACGTGGCGAATCCCCAGTGTTCACCAATGTGTTCATCCCGGTAAAACCTCCGTTTTCGCCACCGGAAAGTTCACGCAATTGCCACGGTGAGTGCTCGAACTGAGCTAGGTCAAAGTCCTCTGATAACTTCACCTTGAAAGTGTAGGAAATATCAGTTGTCCCATCGGGCTGCGTAAAGTTTCCTGCATTAGCCAGTGCCGAAGGCGCGAAATCAATAATCCAGTCAACATGCTCTTGCTGGAGTTCAATAGTGGAACCATACGCCACCACAGTTTCTGTGCTCTTGTCAGCAGCCCCAGCTATCCCATTGGGGATTGCAACATCTACAGTCTTGCCATTGAACTTAAACGGGATAGTTGGCTTAAAGTAGCCCATGATAGGACCGCGACTTGGTGCCTGGAACGCTACGACTTTGGTCGCTAACTGCCCCGATACTGAAGTATTATCATCTAGCTCTGCTATCCGATCATCAACCGTACAACTGATAACTTGGTACTCAACTAAGCAGGAACCAATTTCGCGATCCCCCGTGGTCATAGGAATGGTTACCCAGTTTTCGGTATGACGCAGCCGCCCATTCAATTGGACCTCAAAACCATCTCCTGGTTGTGGTTTTTCCCCTTCCGTAAAAGACCAATCGAAAGAGAACGTCCGCGGAACATCGCGTGCATTTCCTTCCGCCGAACCTTCAACAATTAAATTCGATGCACTAAACCCCGCAGTCATTGCTGCCGAAGCCATCGGAGCTGCCGCTATTCCACCTGCTATCAGCGCTAGCGTTGCGACGCCCGCCGCACAGACTTTCCGCACCCTTGCAGTAATTCTTCGATGCATCATCATGACTCTCCTTACCCCTCACTGTTGACTTAGGTCTATATCTCCCTTGCTGAGAAGCCTAAGCATTTACCTATAGTTTCCAATAAAAAGAAACCTGTCTATATGATAATAATGGTCCTGAACTGTGACTTAACCAATTTCGAGCCAAGCGGGGGTAAGCCGATTATAAGTGCACATTATTTAACAGCTGCTTTGCAGTGAAAGGACACAAGCCGGGGGTAAGACATAAATTGTGCTATCTGCACATAAACAGCTGTGACAGATCAGGCAATCCCTTTAATAGCCCTAAGTCCCCTCCCCCAATGAAGCCGATTATTACAAAAGCTACCGAAGTTATAGTTAGGACAACCATAAGCACAGCTGCAAAGTTTCCGTTTGGTCGCACTCCCCCAATCAGATCAACAACCTGATTCCAACTACACGCTACTAGCTGGAAAAATCCAAGACATTTTAGGGCACAGAGAATCAGTCAGTTGAGTTTTTCTTAGCTGTGGAAAACACCCAAAAGCTCTGCAAAAGATAATTCACGCAGGTAGCACACCCTTGGGAAACAAACCACGCCCAAAATACCAAATTTTCATTAGACTCAAATGCCCACCGGAAAAGCGAATTTACTCCCACCGCTAGTCCCCAACAAATCAAGTACGACGCCGTGGCCCGTCCCTTCTCGGCAACCGATCGGTTGCCAGAAAAGGTGAAATAACTATTGAGGTAATAAGCAAAAGTACTGCCAACGACATAACTACCAGCCCTAGCTATTGGTGGCAGCAGATCTATTTCCAATAAGAACCACAAGGTACCAAAATCAACGCAAGCAGCCAAAACCCCAATAGCAGCAAATGATAAAACTGATTTCAATCGATTGAACAAGCCTTACACCTAAAACCTGAATGATTCATTGCGTTTTCCCACCAGGAAAGTTAGTTGCTGGGTGCGTCCTCCGCTTTGCTTAGTTATACAGGTTTCGCATAGAGCTAAACGAAAAATTCTCAGATCATAGCACCTTTGACTAGATCACAGTAGCACTATTTTTCCAGTTATCGCACCCACCAAGATTCTTCCAGATAGGTTGCTGATGCCGCCAAAAATTACAGGTTAACCAGTTACGGTAGGAACCATGCCACCGTTTTGCTGTTTGTACAATGTCCACTGAGGCAGCAGAACTAGAAGCAGCGTTAGCTACCGAGAGCCAATAGTGTGGCACAGGTAACCATACCAATCAATATTTTCCCATGACAACGGTATCTTAACGATCACTTAGCGGGTAGCACTCTACCTCATTTAAGGGGTATCAACTTTAACCATTACTCTCAACCACTAGAAAATCCATGTGGTGATGTAAAGAACTAATCCTCCAGCACCATATCAATAATGCTTGGATCAATCACATCTTTTATTTTTCTGGTTTTAAGCATCCTGCCTCACCGCATAAGAGGCACGCTATAAACATCAGTGTTGCTTATTCCTGTATCACATAACTAATTACCCTCAGCCCTCACCGTATGGTAGTTTTCGAAACGAAGACGTTTCATATAGTAAAAGAATGGGTGTGAGGATGGATACCACTCAAGACAAACGCATGGGATCACGAGGGAGGCCTGTCAATACTGAACTCAGCCCAGCCATTATGGAAGCAGTATTATCCCTGCTCGCGGAGCAGGGATATGCCCAACTAACAACCGCTGCAGTCGCAAAACGCGCTGGAGTATCCACTGCAACGCTTTACCGACGGTGGCCTTCCAAGCGAGAGCTACTACTCACGGCAGCACAGCAAATCGCAGACTCCGAGGTGGTAGACATCAATACCGGCACACTCGAAGGAGACCTAAATGAACTATTTGCACACAAGCGCCAAATACTTTCTGGCCCAATCGGTGCGACCATGGTCGCATTGATGGGCGAATCTGCACACGACACCGAGTTGGCAGAGATTGTACGATCAAGCGCCCTCGACTCAACCTGTGACCACCTGAATATAATTTTTGACCATGCGAGATCACGAGGTGAGCTAGTGAAAACTGATACTGAAGCTGCTTCACACCTCATTATCGGTGCTATTCTCGCTCGCATTGCCTTCAGTACTGCTAAGGCTGCTGACGAACTGCTTCCAGAAAACGACGTAGCGCTTCTAATACGCGCTATTATCAGCTCCAATGAGGAAACTACAGCCTAGAATTCCTGATCTGTTACATCGGTAATGCTACAGGATCGTCACCTACACATCATTGACAGGTGCTAATGCTGCACTAGGTACAGTCATAGCCCAGCCATACTCACAGCAAAAGCGCCACAATTCGATCACCCCCTTAATTCCTGTGCAGCTTCTTGCACCCCGACTACAGCAAAGCATTCACGCTATATGTCCTTGTGGCGCAAAAATCGTAGGGATTCACCGAAAGAAATAAGACTCCAATGCGCACTATTATCATTACTGGAGCAAGCGATGGCATCGGCGCAGCCGCATGTCACCAGCTTGCAGACAACGCAAACAATAAAGAAACACGGCTGATCCTTGTTGGCCGTTCCCCCGAAAAGACCAAAGCGGTAGCCACTACTACCGGAGCTGAATACTATCTAGCTGACTTCACTAGGCTTGACGAAGTCCGCGAACTCGCTGCCGAGCTTCGAGAAAGTTGCACCCAGATTGATGTACTTGCAAATAATGCTGGCGGCATATTCTCTGGTCCCACACCAACATCGGATGGATTTGAAAAGACCTTCCAGGTCAACCACCTTGCCCCCTTTCTGCTCACCCACCTGCTGATTGACATCCTTGTTGATAGCAATGCAGCAGTTATAAATACCTCCAGCGTTGGCGCCCGCTTATACAGCGACATTGACCTAGATGACTTGAACACATGGAATAACTTCAGTCCAAACCTAGCGTACGGTAACAGCAAACTAGCCAATATCCTCTTTACCAAAGAACTTCACGAGCGCTTCCATAAAAATGGACTCTCAACCGTTGCTTTCCACCCCGGCAACGTTGCTACAAACTTCGCTTCTGATACCGATAGCTACTTCCGACGGATTTACCATAGCGCACTTAATAGGTTTCTCATTTCCGCCGAGAAAGGTGGTTCAAGACTTCGCCACTTCATTGACGGAATACCTGGAGAAACATGGGTGTCAGGCGAATACTATGGGACGCCGAAACGCATTGGTCGTACCCACAAACAAGCCTACGATTCTGAGTTCACACGTGAACACTGGCAACGTAGTTCAGATATGCTCGGAATCAAGTGGTAGCAAGTACCAGGCAGTTGAATGAATGGCACCGAAAACGTCGTTAACGAACGTCGTAAAGCTAGTCAAGGCTACAGACTTAATTCGGTTATTTTGCTGCAAATTCCATAAAAGCCCAGCAAGCACTTACGATAAGTGCCAAATAACCGAATTGTGTCAGAGGTCACACCCCGTCGCGCCCCGTCACACCCCGTCGCGCCCCACCTCACAGCAGCAACACCAACTACTGCGTCGCTACCGCCAAAGCTACTAGTCCAACTACGGTCAATCGCTGACCGAAATCCCCCGAAGAATCCGAGCTACGCCCGCCCGAGTGTTTTCCAATTCTTGGGCATAGGCTTCTTGTAGTGCCTTATTATCAAACGGGTCTACATTGGGGTCAAAGAGTGCTGCTTTAGCTGCCGTGTTCTTCTCATTTTCGCGAATGTAGTATTCGCCAACCTCATCGGCTAGTTGCCCATCCACACCAAGGTATTCCAATGCAACAACGCCGGAGCGAACCGCAGCATCGAAAGTTTCAGTGACCACAGCATCAGCTGACTGTTGATAGAACCGATATGCCAACATTCGGGTGCCAGCGCGAGCAATAATCTTGATCTCTGGATTAATATCACGCGCAATTTCAAGGATTTGGCTCGTCAGGTCGGCATCATCAATAGCAATGATGAGCAGGCGGGCATCCTCAATACCACAGGACTCCAGCAGGTCGCGTCGAGAAGCGTCGCCATAATAAATCTTGATGCCGAGCGCGCCAGCGTGATCAACTCGGGAGGTGTCTTTTTCCACGATGGTGACTGGGTAGCCCGCCATGGTGAGTACGTTGCTGATGGTCAGGCCAAACCGTCCCATGCCCAGCAAGATGACAGGATAGTTTTCCTCAATCACATCTGCTTCGCGGTCTTCGGCTTCAGCTTGCACGTCGGTGGGATAGAACCGGTTCTGTACGATGAGGAACAGTGGGGTAAGCGCCATTGAAATCACAATGGCCGCAGTCATATTGGCATTGACGGTCTCGTCGATCACCCCCGAACTGAATGCGGTGGAAAAGAGCACGAAAGCGAATTCACCACCTTGGGCCATGAGCACCGCACGCTCCAACGCTTCACGGTGTGAGGACCGAGTGAGCCGACCCACAAAGTAAATGCACACCCCTTTGGTGAGCATCAGGGCAAGAACGCCGATAATAATGCCAGACCAGTTGTGCGTAACCACCGACAAATCTAGTGACATCCCCACGCCAAGGAAAAATAGACCAAGCAATAGCCCACGGAAGGGTTCAATATCTGCTTCTATTTGGTGCCGGAACGAGGATTCTGAAAGCAAAACACCTGCGATGAACGCACCCATCGCCATCGACAATCCCCCAAGGTCCATGATCCATGCTGCACCAAGTACCACAAACAACGCTGCTGCAGTCATTACTTCCCGTGCACCAGTGCGGGACAGAATCTTAAACAGCGGATTGAGCAGATACAAACCAACCACGATCAACACAACAAGTGCTAATACGCCTATGCCCACGCTTTGCCACCACGGGGCTGCATGCGCCTCCGACTCGGCGGTGGTGGGTGCAAGGAAGGCAACCACGGCAAGCAGTGGCACAATAAGTAGATCTTCAAACAAGAGCACAGAGATAATCTTTTGCCCAGCACGAGTAGATACCTCACCCCGTTCAGTCAGCACTTGCATCACGATTGCGGTCGAAGTCAGGCATACACCCGCAGCGCACACAAAGGCCACTTGCCAGGTCAAATCAAATAGCATGGAAACTAAGGTCATGAGCGCGCCAGAGATAAAAATCTGCAACGTGCCTAGGCCAAAGATTTGGCGCCTAAGATTCCACAGATGCGAAGGTTTCATTTCGAGCCCGATGATAAAAAGGAACATCACCACGCCAAGTTCAGCAATCGGAATAATGGATTCAGCATCAGTAACCAGCTTCAGCCCATAGGGGCCGATCGCTAGACCAGCAGCAAGGTAGCCCAACACCGAACCAAGCCCAAGTCTTTTAAACAGCGGGACCGCTATCACAGCTGCGCCCAACAAAACAACAACTGGCAATAGGTTAACCGTGTGGGAGGCATGCTCCTCCGCCGCGAGATAGGTAAAAGCCATGACTTTAAAGCCTAGCGGACCTTAAGCTGATAAATATAGT
>JBHACV010000167.1:0-18106 GCA_041854705.1 Corynebacterium sp. | reverse complement strand
AGTGGAGAGTTGGCAGATATAGCAGGTGTAACAGTTCGCACATTGAGGCATTACCATAAAGTAGGGGTTTTGCCAGAACCAGAGAGGAGCGAAAACGGTTATCGGAATTATGAAGCGTATCATCTTGCCACTGTGTTGAGGATTCAACGGATGTCAAAAATTGGATTATCGCTTAAGCAGATTCGCGTAATCATGGAGAGCCAGAGGGAAAGAGATAATAGAACAATACATAAGGAACTTTTGATATTGGACGCGACAATTGAAAAACAAATCAATCTTCTGAAGCAACAACGAAAAGCTATTGCTTCACTTCAAAATGCAGGTGCTGATCCGAGTATTCCATCTGAATTGGTTCCATTTTTTTTACAATTGCAGCGTAGTAAGGTTGCCGAGGAAGTAGTAGAAACTCAAAAACAACTTGCAGTTCTCATAGATCACTTGCGACCTGTAGATGGTGTCCAGGTATTTAAAGAGGTTTTAGGGGAAATGAACAAGGGGGAAAACTTTAGATATGCAGAAGAGCTTAGTGCACGTTTCTTCCAGCTTTCGAAGGAAACTTCAGAATTTGAACAAACTCAACTATTAGAAGATATGATAGCATTTCTAGGGCATTTTCCTTTTAAGAAGGTGCAAGTTTCAGGTGAAGATGATCCGTGGTTAAAAGAAATTGTAGAATCAATTACTTACGGAACTGCGGGCTTAAACACAACGCAAAATTTTTTTCTAGAAGAATTGTATTCAAAGCTTGAAGCTTATCCAAGGGGTGGTTCGTAGGAGATGATTGTGTGGATGTGGTGTGACCTGCCCCCAGGAAGTAGGTATGTTGGGGATAGTTATGTTGCTGTGAGTATTGTAGCCATATTTAGGGTTTCAAAGGTATTTGGGGCATTAGCTGACACCATGAGTGTTTGTCCTTTAGGTGTCGCAGCGCATGCACCAACAAGAGGCAGAACCTAACCCACGTTTGGCAGACGCCTGATATCCCACCTACTCAAACGAGCAAAAACAAAATCATCCTGCGGCTCAGCTTAACCCCTACATGAACAAGAGCTAACTGCAGGTTTGATTCATCGCTGGTTAATACAAACTCCAACCAGGTTTGTGCCCTTCAGCTATATCAATATAGTCGCGATCAGAGATAGTAATACTCTCAATTTTCAGATCAGGATAGTCCTCTAGTAGCGGATCGCCAATATTTTGTTCCAACCACACGCCTCGATACAAAGTTGTTTGGAAAGCATCTTCAGCATCACGATACTCAAATCCCAAATCCATAGCCAACACATCCGAAATAGCAGTACCAATTCCAATACTGCCCAAGAAAGTCCCCTGGTAACCAGCCAAAGCCGTGATCCTATAAATAATGCCAGTGCGAACATCAACTGCCAACTGTACCTGCAGATCCTCAAACGTATAACATACCGTGTGGTACAGCTCCAACTGATTAGGGTTCTTTTCAGATTTGTTATAGGTTTTTACCACCAAATCCCAATAGGTATTTATATGCTCCAACAGCTTAAAGCCACCAATGGAGGATTCAGTAATAGGCAAATTACCATCAAGAATCATGATTGGATCCTTTCATCTCCAAACAGCCAAAACCACTGTTTGCTAGGGATAATACTGAACAACATATTCATTGTTTTGGTGAGTTCATAGAGCACAAGTTCACCAAAAGGTTTATTCCTAACAACATCTCTAACGGTGCCGACAGTCGCACTTTCAGGGCTCTTCTTATCCCGTTCCCAAGGTCTGCATTCCTCGTGACTTTCCAATAAGGATCACCACCGTAGTGTCTTGATGTGCCAAGATGATACTGAATTTGTTGACCAGTTTCATTGCTAAGTGCATTCAGCTCTCGGTAAACAGCTCCTACAGCCCTCTTAGATTTCTTCATAGGAGTTTTCCCAATTGTCTGGGAGATCACCTAGAATTTTGTCAAGATGCTTGTCACCCTTTACGGTTCTGAATAAGTCTGGATTATCTAAAATGTCATAAGGACTATTAATTTCTGGGCACCTAGGCCTGACCCATCATAAGCACAGTCCCACACCAGATTCGGGGCATCAGACGAGGCAAACGACACTAACTGCCTGGTGGACCCACAATAGGTAAACCGCTTGACCAGGAGTTTACGTGACAACCTCTTGGTTACAGACTCAATAATCTGACCCTGTTTATCATATGTGTAGGTGGTTTCTCATCCGAGTGACGAGAGTGCTTTTATGCTCAACTTGCAACATCACCGCGGACGGCTTTTTGGTGTGCTGGCGTGGGAAACACACCAATCCAAGTGCTGCTTCTTGCTGTTGTGCTTCATAGCCTGGAGCATCCATCGTGGTAATCACACCTGCCATGGATACAGCATAGTTTTCCACCACAGGCAGCACACCACCAGCAGTGTGGATGGTATTGAGGTTATAGGTCACATCCTAAACCGACCTGCTACAGGTATCAAAGGCGAAGGTGCGTGCCAAGCTACCAGTTGAGATGCTGTTACGACGCCCAACTTAGTCACTGCTAAGCCCCACTAATACTAATCCTTGTAGCTCATTACTGCAGATACCAATGGTGATGATCTTACCGGTGTACTGGTCAAAGCTATAGGCATGATGGGTAACCAAACCTGCGGTATTCGTGGCAACTTACTGGACATGCCCCATCGACTTTTTGAAGCTTCCTTGACGAACTTACTTTAAAATGAGCTGTTGGAAGCGATCAAGATCATACACATGGTCAATTTCTTCTAGATTAAAATAGTAACCATCTATGACTGACGGGCTTGGTTGAGGCACCGCTGGAGCACCTCTATAGTAGACATCATACACAGAAACAAGGATTTCCGTTCCTTCAACAATGAGATCAATATTATGATCAAGTTTACCAGTTTTAAACACTAGCGAACCATTGTGCACCTTAAAAAGCTTCTCTTCTCGAAGGTCAGTAGTCCACTCCGGAAGAAACGTACTAATCTTAGCTTGGCGTACATACAGATCAAAAAGATGGTAGTAGCTGAAATCAGTGCTGGCCTTAATATAAAGATCATCACCAAAAAACTTCGCTTCATAATCAGCCCATAACCACCCCTCAAACTTCGGCTCTACCTGTTGTAAAAAAGTTGACACTGTTATCATGGTATTACTCCTCCTGCAGTTGGAATATGCACCTGTATAGCAGCTACATCGGCAGTCGGATCAAGGCAGGACGTTTCGGGTTGGTTGCTTTTTCAAAATGAATTTTTATACCACGAAGCTTATTCAGGTACTGGGAAAACCTTAACGCATATGGATTTCACCTCTGTCATAGTCCAAGGTGAAATGCTTCAGTAGGTTGGAAAACAGAAAATGGCCTGAATAAGCTTCTTACTACCTTAGATTTGGGTTTCAAATTACAATCGGAAAATCAGGTGCCCATCAAACAGAGGTCAAGTCCTAGTTAAGGTGAAACTTTCTGTATTTGTCCAGATTCAAGTGTGATGATTGTATCTGCTGCTTCGATAGCAGCATCTTGGTGGGCGATGACTAAGAGCGTGCATTCAGATTTAATTTTGGCGAATGTGCGATTAAGTTTAGCGGCATTGTCGGCATCTAGGTGAGCGGTTGGCTCATCAAGGAGCAATAATTTTGGCCGTGGCAACAGTGCTCGGGCAATGGCGACTCGTTGCTGTTCCCCGCCTGAAAGGGTATTCCCGTGTTCACCGATTAGTGTTTCAAGACCATGCGGCAGCCGAGCAATGAGTTCTTCTAAACTTGCAAGTTTTATCACACGGTTAATTTCTGTTTCCGCTGCTTCTGGTAGCGCATAGGTGATATTCTCACGCAAAGTCCCATACATCAACGGGGCACTTTGCTCCACCAGCCCGATTTGCTCTCGACAGGACTTGATTGAAAGCTCAGAAATAATATCTTTTCCATCAAGGTAAATATTTCCTGTTGTTGGATCAAAGAACCTAGCGATTAAGGAAAATACGGTAGACTTCCCTGAACCAGATGAGCCCACTAATGCAGCATAGGTTTTCGGCCATACTGCAAAGGAGACGTGCTGCAGTGCCTGCCTGTCTGCGTCGTAGGAGAAACTGACTTTTTTAAATTCAAGCGCAGGAATGCACTCACCTTGCTCCACTTCAGTGATGCGGGAGGATGGTGCCATCAGCGCCTCAGCTTCTAACTCTATGTTCGTCACATCGTGAATTCGCTGCAAAGACGCCAATCCGTGTTGTAATGTGGCTAATAGATCAAAAATATTTGCTACCGGCGAAGCAACATAAGTCACATACAACAAAAAGGCAACAAGATCACCCAAGGTCATTTCGCCATGAGCAACTCTAAAGCCCCCAACAATCAACACCACAATTGTCGTGCTATGCGTAGCTAGAGTCATTGCAGGTTCAATAATGGCATCACGTTTTAATGCCTTAAGAGCATTATCGTAGGCATCTTGGGCAAACTGTGCGATTCGCTGGTGTTCCCGATGCTCAGCGCGCATAACTCGAATGGTACGAATCGCAGACAAGGCACGCTCCAGTTCTGCGTTCATTGCCCCTAGACTGTCTTGTGCATCCGCAGCTGAACGACGTATACCTGCAAGCAATAGCGTAGTAAAACCACCAATTACCCCTAAAATCCCAAGCACAATAAGAAACATCATGGAATCAAGCCAAACCATCATCGCAATACCACCAATGATAAACGCTGACCCCACGCCTACTTCCACCAAGTCATAGGCTAAGGTATTTCGAAGCATTGCTGTGTCTGTGGTGGAACGGGTAAGCAGATCACCAAGCCGGTAGCATTGATAACGGTTAATAGGCCACCGAAGGAGTCGACCGACCAAAGTAGTTCTGATTCCCAAAACTATCTGCTCACCAGTTCGCTCTAGCAGGTAATGCCCTACTCCAGTGATGACCGCCTCACCAAGAAACACCACTGCAAGCAACGTTAGCCACAACCCCACTTGTGTTCCATTGGGGAACTCTTCAATAGTTCTACTAGCGAGCAGTGGTTGAGCTAGGCTTAACAATGCACCCACCAAAGATGTGCATAACGCAATCAACAAAACTCGACGGTAACCTTTGGTGATCTTCAGCAGATCTATAAACGTTGCCTTCTGCTCATCATCTTGATCCATATCATCAGGCTCATCTGTAACTAGTTCTTCTCTATCAGGCCTACTGGAAAAACCGAGGAACCAATTCATACTTGTCAGTCCTTCTGATGTTTTCTCACAATTGGTGCAACTGTGAGTATCGGACGAAAAGCATGAATCGTATCATTCTCTCCGACCTTAATACCTTCAGCTTCTATCCAAGCATGCGCACCGAAAGGACCTGTTCTCACCCCTACCTGCCAAGTTGGCCAAGTGCCCCGAAAACGGCACAGTAGAGCGGCCGCAATAGACCTAGGCAAACACCCTTTTCCAGCACAGATAGTGCTCACTGAAATCACCGCATCACGTGCCTTTTTAGCTTGCTCATATGATGCTTCACGAGCCTTACCTCGGATTACCAACAATATACGCCTTATCCACACCGGCCGAAAACGTGCAAGTACCAGTGCAATGCTAGTCGCAACCAATGCCATAATTCGTGTCACGAACGGAGGCCGCGGAGCCGTGAATAAAGTCTCAGGAGTACTCATGAATTCACCAACAATCCGCTGCTAAGAAGTTGGGTCTTTAACTCATGGATGTCTCGCAGTATTTCATCTATACTTGTTCCATCTTGCACAAGGGTCTTTGCAATTTCATCCTCTGATGATCCTGTTAAAAGCTGTTGCAAAACTGAGAATCCAGTGCGATTTAGCTGCCAATAAGTACCATCTTTCTCATCCAGCAGCACCCCATTCCCATCATTTGATTCTGTGAGCACCACGTTGTTCCTTAGGGACACCATTTCATCTCCTTAGTTTATTATCACTTAATTAGCGCCAATTTAACGTTTTCCCACTTGTGCTATATCACGAAGCCATCTTTCACAACTCATCGAAACAGAAATAGCATAAGGCATAAAAACTGATAAATTCTGCGTGGTGCAAACATCACGCAAAGCATTTGCATCAATAATTCCCAATTCTTCCAAAAGAGAATCTTCACACAAAGCGACTAGTTTTTCAGTATTCGCACGAAGTCCCTGATATTCAATATTCGATCCTTCAGATTTCGTCGCTCGTGATAGATTTTCGCTAGGAACCAATCCCTGCATAGCATGCTGAAGCAATGGTTTATAAACCCATGGCGTATTACGAACATGAGAAGATGCCTTCATGCATGCCTCTACAACATTGTCATCTAGGAAAGGAGCCGTGATCTGCACTCCTTCATCGCGATATATAGGAATTGATGACCTAAACATATAGGCACTTTGTCTAATCCCCCACACCGTATGGTGCGCAGTCCACCCAAGCCAAGCATCCTTATACGCTTCAGCCTCATCAAATAATTTATTCCGGACAAGTGCGACTGCATCTTTAGTTGCCCAAGGTGGCATCTGAATTACATTTTCTTCATCCTGATTCTCAAGTGGTGAGATTCGTATGGATGACGCCTTCTTCTTTAGCCACTCAGGATATCTTGAACGTTTTTCCCAAGCCTGTCTAAAAATATCGCTCCACCGCCAGTGTTCAAAAGCTCTATATGCATGTAGATAACGCATTGCAGTCAGTGGTTTCTTGCGAAACATTTCTAGAACACCTGAAGCGCCACCCATTAGTGTTTCATCCCCACCGTCACCAGTCATATGTAGCTCAGAGCCAGACTCGCGTAGTTTTCGCGCCAGCATTCGAAAAGCTCCGATATTCTCCAAACAGGAATATGGTTCTTCAGCTAGTGGAATAGGAGTTTCAAGATCTGAGTAATGTAGTGGCATGTCCTCCTCTGCAACTTTAATTCTATTCAGCTGAGGAAGATGGGAAGCAGCAAGATCAGCCCAATAAGGATCGTCATCACCTATGTCGCATTCAAGCATAGTTAGAGTGGTTAAAGGATTATTCCCTTGGCTGGCAAGGAAACATAAAGTTGTTGAATCCAAACCGCCAGATAAGTCTGAGCTAAGAAGTTTACCTGAGTTTGAACGAACTTTAACAGCTTTAACTAGAGCATCCCTTAACAAGGCTCCAGCTTCTTGAGCGTCAAGATTGGCGTCAGGGACAGTCCAACGTTGATGGGTTTCTCCTAAACCATCAGGCGACAGTATCAATGCAAATTCATGTTTGACTGTAGATACTTTTTCCCACATTGAAGCATTTAACGTTGTTAGCACATGCTCAGACACGAGTAAACGAACCGCCAACTGCCCTAAATCAATTGATGTACCCCTGATAGCAGCAAGAACATCAGACCTCGTGGCAGCAATTGTAATTCCTTGATACTTAGTTTGGTAAACAGTTCGCAAACCCGAAATCGTTCCCTGAACCCTACTCGTTCCGCCATTAGAAGCGAATAGATGAAAACAACCCGCGGGACTAAAATCATCAAGTGAATAAAGATCATCATCCCCCTGGGTAAAACCTTCTGAAGCAAATGCATCTTTATCAACCAAACCTAACACCGCAATCTGCTTCATAGAATCTGATGAAGTTCTCAAACTAAAATCTGAAGTATCCCACTGACCTATCAGCCATGGATTTCCCGATGGATAATTAATCCTGCATCCAGCATTAGATAAGACCCCAGCAATCTCATTTGCATTTGGATGATCAGGAAACACGACTGCCCATTCCCCCATAAAACGAGCCACATCAATCATCTTTGTTCCTTAAAATCATTTTTGAAGAAAACGGTTTTTGAGACTAGACTGCTTGGTTGCGTCTAACTTGCAGAGCAACCAAGCAGTCACAGGAGCTGTTTAGCAGTGTTACAGCAGGCGGCGACGTTCACGCCGACGGTGTGAACGATCCTTCCTGACTGGGCGGCTGTGCATAGTTAGCCGCTCAAACGAACCTATCTTTACAAGAGTTGGTTTCGCGTACATAACGCTATCCCTTTCTACATGGTCAAATACTTAGAACCTTTCTAAGTACCGGGTATTAAGGTTTCCCTCTATAACCCGTATAGAAAGTTCAGCACAAAACGCCCCCCCGTCAACCACTTATTTTTATCACAAATATTGTATGCGTTTTACCCATCTATGATTATCCATATTTCGACGACCACTTTATCCAAAGCTTATATAGATGAAAATTACAGAATCTTTTGGCTATGCCCATTCCATCAAGAGCTACATCAAGTCAGCTAACTCGTAATACGCAAGCAAAACCGAAGCTACCTTATTAGCACATAGAATTAACCTAACTTATTCTGAAAGCCATCCACTTAATTGCACAAAACCTTCTATTCTTGTTGATCTCAAAACAAAACAACTAACTACCCCCTCAGCCACCCCGGTATTCTTAGCCAATCCGCATAGGCATACTTAGGCTCCACATGCTGTGACGAAACCCTTGCAAAATTAGATCACCCACACCGGCATTCTATATACAGCACTTTTGATTCTACTGGAATGATCGAGGTGAAGTATGCGCAAAACTGAACATCACGAATTATCTGATATTCAGCACAAAAAGTATGGTGACGATGGAAAAGGACAAACTTGTTCTACATCCCTTACTTAGTAGATCAGCCATTTCTCATCCTCATCTCACAAGAAGATGTCCCTATGTTTTTATCAGGAGTGCTTCAATCTCGTGGACACCCTACCTACAGCAGGCGTAATCGTGTGGTGAACTATTCTCATGTCTTAACAGACACTCACCCGCACCGATCTGATTGCCCAATCCAACCCAGAAAATCGCCGTCGCCTGTGGCACTAAAAGTGCAAGCACAAGCTTTCAGTGGCAATGTGCACGTCCTGACCGACCACACCTGATACCCCATATGGGTATCAGAAATATCACCTAATTCAGCTCATGACAGCACCAAAGCTAGAAAAGGGATAAAAACACCCATAAAAGGTGAAACAACTTTAGCCATGATGAATACCAGTACAATCAGCTCCACACTAATCCAATAAGCACCAGCTGAATAAGCGAATGCCATGCTAAAACCCAAGCACCCAAACATGCTGCATTTCAACCCACATGCCATCACCATCGTGACAACCATACTCATAGCCCTACACCCCAACTGCAACAAAACCTAGTGAGAAAATCTCAGCACGCCCGAATTGGCATAAGTTCTTTTAGCTGTTTGTCTGTCAGGGGCTGAAGCTGATTGATGCATTGATCCATTTTTTTTGCAGGCTTTTGTTGGACCTGTCCCGCCCCATCATTGGCCAACGAAACTACAACACACAAACCACTACGCCCGCGAAGCATAATCCGATAGGTAGTCCGCATGCACCACTGGGCGTTGAAGACCAGCTGGGAGCTCTTCTGACTGCTTGCCCAGCATTCCTTTCAAGGTGTCTGCATCGTAGGCAACCTCACCACGGCCAATGATCTCGCCTGCGGGACCAACGATTTCTACGATTTCTCCAGCGTGGAAATCTCCGAAGACCTCCAAAATGCCCACTGCCAGCAGCGAATTACCACCGGCGGTGACGGCGGTGACGGCACCAGCGTCGATACGCAATTTTCCGCCGATATCGGCGGCATATAGTGCCCAGAACTTCCATGCTGATAGCCGATTGTCCTTCGGATGAAAAACCGTGCCCACTGAAGCATCATCCAAGGCAGCACTAATGTTTTCTGCGCTGGTCAAAAGCACTGGGATACCGCCACGAGAAGCAATGCGAGCAGCTGAAACCTTCGAAGCCATGCCGCCTGTTCCCACCGGACCACCATCACCAGCAATCACGGATTTTAGGTCATTACCGTCGCGGACTTCACTGACAAAGCATGCCCCAGGTTCAGCAGGGTTGCGGTCATAGAGCCCATTAACATCGCTAAGTAGAACTAATGCATCAGATAATGCCAAATGGGCCACCAATGCGGCTAACCGATCGTTATCGCCAAAGTGCATTTCACTGTGGGCGACAGTGTCATTCTCATTGACCACCGGCACTACTCCTAAATGCAGCAATCGTTCAATAGTCCGCTGAGCATTACGTGCACGATCGCGTCGACCTGCATCGGAAGCGGTGAGCAGTACTTGGGCTGTGGTTCGGGCGTATCGTCTAAAACTGCGTCCCCATGTATCGGCAAGATGCACTTGGCCCACTGCCGCCACCGCTTGTTTGGTAGCTAAATCGGTTGGCCGGGAGCTTAATCCCAAGGGCCCCATTCCGGCGGCAATTGCACCGGAAGAAACCACAATGACCTCACTGCCACGCGCAATTCGGGTATGGATGGCGTCGACAAGTGCATCGATTCGTGCTGGATCAACTTTGTGGTCTTCACCAGTTAGCGAGGATGAACCAATTTTCACCACCACTCGCCTAGCGGCAGCAATATCATCACGAACTGTCATTAACCTTGCCACCGCTCTCGATCTGCTACTTGTCCTTCCCCAAAGTCAAGTTCATCAATCAGCCCACGACGCACCTGCGAAGCACGTTTCCGTTCAGCGGCAGATGCACGAGTGGTAGCAGACAACCGGATATCAGTGCCACGACCAGTGAGGGTTGGATCCACGCCAGCAGCAGTCATTGGTTCCCATTCGAAGGTCACTGGACCAATGCTTACTGGGCACCCCGGTTTTGCTCCTGCTTTGTACAAAGTATCTTCCACCCCGAGTCGATTGAGTCGGTCGGCAAGGTAACCAACGGCCTCATCGTTTTCAAAATCAGTTTGAATAATCCAGCGCTCTGGCTTTTCACCGCTGACAATGAAGCCGCCTTCGATGTTTGGATCGGGCGTAATCTCAAAGTCTTGCTTCTTGCCCTTGCTATCAACTGCGGTTGGACGCAGAATAAGCCGCTTGTCTTCTTTTTGCTTGGGGCGAGATTTGCGGGCCTGTTGGACGATTTCCAGTAATTTATAGCGCAGTGGATCCAGCCCTTTGCGAGCCACTGCAGAAATAATAAACACTGGCCAGCCAAAATGCTCTTCTAAGTCTGCTTTAACAAATTCTGCTAATTCCTCTGCCTCGGGCACATCGGCTTTGTTTAATACGATAATACGCGGACGTTCTCGCAGGTCGCCTAGGCCGGTATCCTCATCAAGGGCAGACTGGTAAGCGGCTAGCTCGGCTTCTAACGCCTCCACATCTGAGATCGGATCGCGACCAGGTTCTAGTGTTGCGGTATCCACGATATGGGCTAGCACTGCGGTACGTTCAATATGGCGCAAGAAATCTAGGCCTAGCCCCTTACCCTCAGAAGCTCCGGGAATCAGACCGGGCACATCAGCAATGGTGAAGGTATCGTGACCGACTTCGACCACGCCGAGATTTGGCTGCAATGTGGTAAACGGATAGTCACCGATCTTGGGTTTAGCGGCGGAAAGTACCGAAATCAACGAAGATTTACCTGCGGAGGGAAAGCCCACTAAGCCCACATCTGCCACCGATTTTAATTCGAGGATCACGTCATGTTGCTCGCCAGGCTCGCCTTTAAGCGCGAAACCGGGCGCTTTACGGGCGCTAGAGGCCAAAGCAGCATTACCCAAACCGCCGAACCCCCCTTGTGCGGCAATAAACCGCATACCAACGGTAGTCATGTCTGCTAGCAACTCACCGGTTTCGCTGAGAACCACTGTACCCACCGGCACTGGCAACACCGTATCTTCGCCACGAGCACCATTGCGGTGATCCCCAGCACCATTAGCGCCTCGTTTGGCTTTAATGTGCGGGCGGAAATGCAGATCTAGCAAGGTGTGTACCTGTGGGGAAACCTCAAGGATAATATCGCCGCCGTGCCCGCCGTTTCCACCATCGGGGCCGCCAAGTGGTTTGAATTTCTCCCGATGAATAGAGGCGCAGCCATTGCCCCCATCCCCTGCTGAGAGATGCAGGACTACCCGGTCAACGAATCGTGCCATGAATAATGCCTTCCATGCTTGTCCCCTGGGATATTCGTGACGTAAAATCCGCCGTCTACCAGGTAGTCCGATAATACCAAAACCGACCCCCAGTTCTTGGCACAGGCCAGGTTGGGGGTCGGTGTTTTAAGCTTAGCTTAATTAAGCGTCCACGGTTTCCAGCACTGGAACAATGTTCACAGTGCGACGCTTGCGCTTCATGCCGAACTGGACAGCGCCAGCCTTCAGTGCGAATAGTGTGTCGTCACCACCGCGTCCTACGTTCTCACCTGGGTGGAACTTGGTACCACGCTGACGAACGAGGATCTCGCCGGCCTTGACCTGCTGGCCACCAAATCGCTTAACGCCGAGGCGCTTTGCATTTGAATCGCGACCGTTACTGGAGCTTGATGCACCCTTCTTGTGTGCCATTTCGGTTTCCCTCCTTTAGGAAAAACTAGGTAGGCCGGAAGCCTTAGTTGATTCCGGTTACCTTGAGCACGGTCAACTTCTGACGGTGACCCTGACGCTTCTTGTAACCAGTCTTGTTCTTGTACTTCAGGATTTTGATCTTCGGGCCCTTAACGAGCTCAACGATCTCAGCGGTAACCTTAACTTTAGCTAGGTCCTCCGCCTTGGTGGTAACAGTTGCACCGTCTACGAGCAGAATCGGGGTGAGAGCCACGGACGAACCTGGCTCACCCTCGATCTTCTCGACCTTGACGAGGTCACCTTCGGCAACCTTGTACTGCTTGCCGCCGGTCTTGACGATCGCGTACATACGAGGGCTACCCCTTATCTATTCTCTTCAATCAGGCGGCCTGTGGAAAACCACCCGAAACTAACGATTACTATACTGTGGCCTTGTGGGCACTATGTGCTGCAATGACGCACTTAAAACAGCGACTGTCCAAGACTACCCTCAAACAGCTAGAAAAACCAAACCGTGTCACTTACCCGCTGTGCGTCGCACTGCTCGACGCCGCCGGTGAGAGCTTACCGGTGCTTCTGGTTCTGATTCCACCAACGCTGCACTCTTACTTTTCGACGTCGTTGTGGTGGTCTTGCGTACTGCCCGCCGACGCTGTCGATGCGCGCCAAGCTGTACAGTCTCTGCCGCACCACTAGTCCGTCGCACTGCTCGACGCCGCCGACGCTGCCGCTGAGTTTCCTCATCTGATTCCATTACCTGTTCTGGCTCAGCATCGACTGCAGCCTCGACAGTTTCGGTGTGTTCGATGAAGTCTTCGGGCTTTGGTGGGAAATCCGAGGCGGAATTTCCCCGGGTGCTGCGATTACGCCGTGGGGAGGTTTCAAAAGCAGCCACCGCTTCCTCATAGGTAGCTGGTAGATAATCATCTTCGGCTGACTTTTCTTCTTGTTCGACTCCCATCACCACAGCAGAAGCAAGTTCTTCAATACTACGAGATTCCTCTGCATCATCATTGTCGCCATTGTTCATGGCCACCACTACTGGGTGTTGTTTGGGATCTTGATGCAGCACCCCATGCTTGCCCTTTGGGGTGGGGATTTCTCGTTGCTCAACTGGGTCATCGTGAATAATGACACCGCGACCACCACAGCTTTCACATTCGGTAGCGAAGGTTTCCAACAATCCAGTGCCGAGACGTTTACGGGTCATCTGCACCAAACCTAAGGAGGTTACTTCCGAAATCTGATGGCGCGTCCGATCTCGGCCTAGCGCCTCAGTCAAACGACGCAATACCAGATCTTGGTTTTCGGGCAGCACCATATCAATGAAGTCCACCACGATCATGCCGCCGAGATCACGCAGCCTCATTTGCCGCACAATCTCCTCCGCTGCTTCAAGATTATTCTTGGTCACGGTTTCTTCTAAGTTACCGCCTGCACCGGTAAATTTACCGGTATTGACATCAATGACGGTCATGGCTTCAGTCCGGTCAATCACCAAGGTACCCCCTGAAGGCAACCATACTTTGCGACTGAGCGCCTTATGCAATTGCTCGTCTACCCGATAGGTTTCGAAGGCATCGGCGCCGTCATGTTCCTCACGATCGAATCGTTCCAGTCGATCTGCTAGATCAGAAGCCACTGACTGGATATAGGCACTAACCGTGTTCCAGGCCCGCTTACCATCAACAATCAACCGGGAGAAATCCTCATTAAATAGGTCTCGGATAACTTTGACCAGCATGTTCGGCTCTTCGTACATGGTCACTGGTTTGGCGCCTTTGGAATTGACTTCCTTTTCGGTGCGCTCTTGAATCTGCAGCCATACCTTATGCAAACGCTGCACATCCGCACCAATCGCCTCGGCGGAAACTCCTTCCGCAGCAGTGCGAATGATAACCCCACCATCACCCGGTACAACGTCTTTGAGGATCGACTTCAAACGTTTACGCTCTGGGGCTGGCAACTTTCGGGAAATACCGGCAGATTTGCCACCTGGAACATACACCAAATAGCGACCTGCCAAGGAAATCTGGGTGGTCAACCGAGCGCCTTTATTCCCAATCGGATCTTTGGCTACTTGGACTAAAACTTGGTCACCAGATTTTAAAGCTTGTTCAATCTTGCGGTTTCGCCCGCCTAAGCCAGCTGCCCGCCAATCCACTTCACCGGCATAAAGCACACCATTGCGCCCCTTGCCAATATCAATGAATGCGGCTTCCATACTTGGAAGCACATTCTGTACCCTACCAAGATATATGTTCCCCACCATTGAGGATTGGGTATCGGAAGTAACAAAATGCTCCACCAACAGGTCATCTTCTAGCACTCCCACCTGGGTGACCATACCGACATGATCGTGGCGCTCCCGCTCCCGAACTACCATCGTGCGCTTGACTGATTCCCGGCGCGCCAAGAACTCCGCTTCGGAAACAATATGTCGCTTCTTGCGGGATTCTTCCCGCATTTCTACTCGGCGACGGCGTTGTGCTTCAAGGCGGGTTGATCCTTTCAGCGCTAGTGGCTCTGAGATGGAATCATCGGTGTCTGTTTCTGGCTTGATCTGTTGTTTAGTGCCGCGTCCAGTCCCGCGCCGACCTCGACGACGTTTAAGTAGTGGTTCTGGTTCAGTATCATCTTCTTCGTCGTAATCCAGTTCGTAGTCGTCATCCTCGTCGTTGCTCTCAACGGTCGGTGCTACGAATAATGGTGCAGCATAGCCTACGGTTTGTGGCGCAGGTGTGATGACTAGTTCCTCTTCGCTGTCTGCTTCCTCGGCGAGTTCGGTAGATTCTTCTTCGGTTGTGTTTTCTACTGTGTCTTCCTCGGTGAGGAGGCCTTGGTCGAGACGGTCGTCAATGTCACGCTGGACTTTCTCTGCAATCTGGCTGATTTCGTTTTCGACGTTTTTTTCTACTTTGTGGCGCAGTTTTTCGGTGTCGATTTCTTCTATCGGTTCTCCGACGGCTTCTGCGAGTTCTCGTTCTACTTTGCGTTCGATTTGGTTGATTTCGTTTTCGACGTTCTTTTCCACCCGGTAACGCAGTTTTTCTTCTTTGGTGAATTCTGGGTGGTCTGTTTCTGGTTGGTCCTGCTCTGGCTGGTTTTTTTGTGAGATTTTGCTCAAGTAATCCAGCACTACTGTGGCTTCGGTGTGGGTCAGCATGGATTGGGCGACTTTTTTCACACCAACTTCGCTGAGTGCGTCGGCAAGCTCCCGGGAAGTCATTCCCAAGGCTTTTGCTAGTGCATATACCCTGGTTTTTTCGCCCAGAGTGCTGCGGTCAAATGTAGTTATATCGATCATTAGTGTCTCCTGACACAGACGGGTCCCAAAAATGCAATAGTGTCTCTCGGGCGCATGTGCTGCCGCCGCACAAGAGGCCATCCGCTGCCAGGGTTGGGACAAGTCTGGTTGTATTTTGAAAATTCTTATTGAGTTATCAACTGACCCGTCTTGGCTTAAACTCAGCGGTCCTTTGTTTTCTTGGTCACACAGATTATGGAGCGAGATGCAGCGAGCCTTTGCTCATTCTTCCATACTTACTACTGGTTTCGTGACATTGTCATTCAAAGAATGAAAATATTTGCAGTTCAGGGCGAATTAGTGGCTTCTTTCACAAAAAGCAATCCGATGGGGTAACCGGTTCCGAATAACTAGGTGTAAGGATCATTTTCTTTGAAAGGAAACTATTTCATGACTACTTCTGATCGTGTTTTATTGGGAGTTATTTGCACTCTGACGGCGTTGACCTTCATCAATACTGTCATTTTCCTTGTTTTCATTTTCTTGGGCATGCAGGGAATGCTGTAGGAGGTACCCATTATGACCACTGAGAAAACCGCAACCGCCGAAGCCCAAACCACCGTAGCACCAGCGCCACCGCAACAGACCAAGAGCCAACCACTGTTGATCGTCATTTGTATATTGTCGGCATTGACCTTCATTAATACTGTGGTGTTGATTGTCAGTCTGTTTGTTTTGCTCTTGAGCCATTCACACTACGGTTATCCTGTCTACGACTATCCCTCCTATGTTGAACCTGCCGTTCCACTAAGTGCGGAAGCACCTAGTGATGATGGTTCGTCATCATCGGAGGAAACATCGAGCGATCCTGGATCGGCTGCTCCCGCTAGTTCGACATCCTCCACCTTTACAACCACTTCGGAGGCGCCAATCGAATAGGTACACTCGTAGGCACTATGAGTGACGATCTTGGGAATTTGCTACAGGAGGTTGCCAATGGCGATAAACAAGCATTCGCCCAGCTTTACGATGCCACTGCGCCGCAGGTTTACGGCCTGTGTTTGCATATTCTGCGCTCTGCGGCGGTAGCAGAGGACGTCACTCAAGAGGTGTACATTTCAGTGTGGCGCTCTGCTGCGAGTTTCGATCCACAGAAAGGAACCGCTAAAACGTGGGTGCTAAAAATCGCTCGTCATCGTGCTATCGATCAGTTACGCTCCCACTTGGCACGACTGAATCGTGAGGAAAAAGAAGCCGCACTTAGTCAGTTGCTACATTTTTCCGATGTTGAACACGAGGCATTAACCGCAGTAGAAGGTGCGCAGGTGCGCCAAGCTTTGGATATGATGGGTGAGCCGCATCGAACCGCTCTGCTCTACTGCTACTTTGGTGGCTTGAGTCATAGTGAGCTTGCCGAGGCTACTGGTGTAGCACTGGGTACTGCAAAAACTCGTGTCCGCGATGGCTTAAAGAAACTACGTTCCCACCTAGCACGAAAGGAGCAGCGATGACCAGCTACCATGACGAACTTTTCGACGCCGACCTCGACCAAGCACTCAGCGTCGCTGCTCCTGCTACTCCTCCCCCACCAGAACTAAAGGCCGCTGTTCTGGCAGCAATCGATCAAGAACCCACCAACTTGGCTGCACGACGTGGTAAGAAACTTTCTGGGTGGCTTACTGCTGCCGCATCCGTGGCTATTCTTGCAGTTGGTGGTGGGCTCTATTTCATGGTTACCCATTCTGCCAATGAGACTATGCCCTCGGCATTATCAGATGCTTCTGGAATGGATTCCTCGCCATTAAGTGCAGAGGAAAAGGCTCATGCTGAATCGGATACTGCATTTGAGGCTGCCGCTCCCACCACTGATATTGCGGTCGCTGATGGTGTGCTCAGTATTCTACCTGCCACCGCCACTGAGGCACCGATGGTGCTGCTGGTTGAAGCTCCCACCACCAATCTACAGCTGCAATTGTGGAGCCTAGATGCCAATAATGATCCTAGTTTCGTTGGGATATTGGAAGAAGGGGTGCAGGTGGCACTACCGCCCGATAGCACTGGTTTGACTGTGACTGAAGCCGTGGCGAGCACGGAAGAATCTGAGCCACAATCAGCCGCGGATCCGGTGTTTTTAAGCGATAAGGTGGTCGCTGAGTTCCAGTTTTAGGTTTTAAAGCTGGGCTCGTAGCGACTGTTCCTGCCCTCACACTACCTATACCCTTCTGTGACCCCTGACACAATTCGGTTATTTGGGCCTTAGCCAGTATGCTTGCTGGGTTTTTATGGAATTTGCAGTAAAATAACCGAATTAAGTCTGAGGCCTTGACCAGCATGGTGTCACCCATCTACGTCTTGGGCGTCGAAAAGCACGGGGCATCGCACAGAGAATTACTTAGAACCTGCGGAAATCAGAAAACCCCATCATGAAGATGGGGTGCTATAGCAAGCTGTCGTGACTTGGTTTAGAGATTTGGGAACCAAATGGCGATTTCGCGTGCCGCAGATTCCTCGGAGTCAGAACCATGTACCACGTTCT
>JBHACV010000166.1:0-5686 GCA_041854705.1 Corynebacterium sp. | reverse complement strand
TAGTCGTTAAGGCTATTCACAATCCTCATAGTCTCTACTGCTACACGGGTGACTTTGGCAATAAGGTCGATAATGTAGCGAGGATTGCCGACCTGATCTGCCCAATCGTTCGGATCATTTACAATGCCTGAAGCCTTGTTAGACTTGACCTGATATCGGTCAATGATCCACGCAAGTGCGGAACGCGAGCCCAGCATGTAATCATCTGCTTCTTCAGGGATACCAGCGATCGTGACTTTTCTGTTGTAAATCATCGTGGTCCTGTCATCGACATTCTTGCCGGTCTCTGGATCTTTTCGCTTGGCCCATTTCATCTTAGTGACTCGCCAAGTCTCACGGTCATCCTCATAGCCTTTAACACGAATGTTGAGCGGATATGGCTCCACCTCCTCGTATCCCACATGCAATGCCATCAACTCGGCACCAGCAGCAGCGAAATTATCAAACTCCTCCCGTGTTTTAGGTGTTTCAATGTGCGGAAGCATCTTTTTCAGATCCGCAGCATACATTGTGCGGTAAGCAGGATCATGCAACTTACCATAAACAAAATGGAAGATATCATCACCGCTGATATCTTGGCCTAATGCATTGCGGTACAACTTCTTGATTTCATCCGTGATGTTATCGTTGCGCACATAACCACCAATAACTTCACCCACCTGCCCATATACGCTGGCTTCGCCATGCTTATCGACGCCCATAGCTCCAAATAACTCACCCTCCGCAGCGGCCACAGGCTGCCATGTAAAACGGGGGAAGAATTGGCCTGAACCGGAGCCACTTAAACAGAGATCAGGAAGCAAGGTACTGGCTTGAACATTGAATTCTCTTGCAGCACTACTGGCCGCGGGTAAGTAATAACCAATGTTCTGGTGTTCAGGTGTCGGAAAAATCGATGGGAGCTGGTAAGTACGGTGGTTGAATTGCGAATCAAAGTATACAATTTGCTTGGTAAAAGGGCGATACAAACTTTGCATAATGAAACCCCCAGAGTTGATTGGTGACCTCCGATTTAATTCTTGCTCCAATGAAGATGACCATTTCATCTTGGTAGGATCCACAAGTTCAGGATGGCGACGAAAGAGTTCTTGTGTTCCTTCACCATGATGCAATTCACTAAGTGCGCTGGAATACACTGATATCAAACTATTAATGTTTTTCTCCAGCAATCCCTCTGAGAATGAATAAACCCATGCGTCCCGATTAGTTTGAAGCCCAGCAGAGTAAACCTCAAAAAACCTAGTACTCGATCCCTTCTTCTCCCCTATCACAGGCCAGATTTCAAAGTCTTCAGAACGCTGTGTGATCCAGTCACCCCATTGATTCGGGGTGATCTCTTGCCAATCGATAGTTTCAATGTTGCTATTTTTAACGATTTCCAGTTTTTCTTCTGCCGTGAGGTAGTCTCCAATATCACGATAATGCAAGGTGAAGTTGGACTTTGTAGGGTCTTTGATCCCAATTGTGATTGTGATGGTTGTTCGGCCACCATCTCGGAAGACGTTTCCAGCTTCCTTTTTTCGTTGTTCGCCAGCGCCACGTGCATTCCCCCGCAAATTGAACACGTACAGGTCAGTGAAATCATCTTGCATGGACAAACGAACACCGTCGCCACTATTACCGTCAAGCCATCCGCCGTTGGAAACAAAGGCAACAATACCCTGCTCACCGATGCGATCGGTGGCCCAGCGGAAGGCACGCAGGTAAGAATCGTAAAGAGAGTTCTTGTTCGTAGCAGTAGAGTGCGCCGCATAGGTCTCTGCAATACGCTGATCCAAAGATGGATACTTCAGATTTGCATTGAGATCATTTGCACTGGTCTGACCAGCGGAATACGGTGGGTTACCAATCACCACATTGATTGGCGCCGCTTTCTGACGCTCAATACTCTCATTGTTCTTGGCAAAAATATTCAAATCTGGGATGTCACCATCCTCATGGATCTGGAAGGTATCAGCAAGGGCAATGCCCTTGAATGGTTCGTAAGCAGGCTCTGGCTCATCATTGCGTTTGGCCTGTTCATCACGCAAAGCGTTATACGTCGTCTCGATATTCACCGCAGACACGTAGTACGCCAGTAGCATGATCTCCGTGGTAAAAAGCTCGTTGGCATACTTGCGAGCTAGGTCTTTCGGCTCAATGACCCCAGACTGAAGCAGGCGCACCATAAACGTAGATGTGCCAGCGAATGGATCTAGGATACAGACACCCTCATCAGTTAGACCTCTGCCAAAGTGCTTCAGTGAAACATCATTTGCCGTACGGATAATGAAGTCCACAATCTCCACGGGGGTATACACAATTCCCAGTGATTCGGCTTGTTTCTTAAATGCTTTGCGGAAGAAACGCTCGTATAGATCTTTGATCACCTGCTGTTTGCCAGACGCACTAGTGACCTCGGATGCTCGAACGCGCACAGAGTCATAGAACTTGTCTAGGCTGTCAGTTTCGGATTCAAGATTGGCGTTGGACAGTGCTCGAACCATACGCTCCATGACCTGTGCTACAGGGTTGTTCTGCACAAAGTCATAGTCATCAAACAAGGCATTGAACACAGGCGCTGTAATCAGGTGCTGGGACAGCATGCTGATTGCATCATCAGGAGTGATTGCTTCATTTAGGTTGTTGCGCAGCCCGTCAACGAACGCATCAAACTCTTTCAAAAGCTTCGTATCAGCATGCTCGAGTAGTGCATTGATACGGGTAATTTGGTTTTCAGCAATAATTGCGATGTCATCGGCCCAATCTTCCCAATAGGCTCGTGTCCCAACCTTGTCCACAAGCTTGGTGTACATAGCTTCCTGCCATTGTTCCAGAGAGAACAAAGCAATCTGCTCACTCGTGACCTCACTAGCATCATCCGCGCGAACACTGTCGTTGCTATCAAGGCGCTTCTTGTCCTTATTTAGATCACTGACATGATCCACTTCAATGGGTAATTCCTCTGGCTTTTCCTCATTCAACCCAATGGAGTTAACCTTTGCGTTGAAGCGATCGTCATGTGCACGCAACGCGTTCAGGATCTGCCAAACGACTTTAAAGCGGGTGTTATCGTTCAGAGCCTCAGATGGAGACTTCCCCGGTGGAACTGCCACAGGCAAAATGATGTAGCCATAGTCCTTCCCCTCTGCTTTACGCATCACACGGCCCACGGACTGAACCACATCAACCATTGAGTTACGCGGATTAAAAAAGATGACCGCGTCAAGGCCAGGAACATCTACACCTTCAGACAAACAACGAGCATTCGTAAGAATGCGAGTCTCATTGTCATCGATGGTTGATTCCAACCAAGAGATCTTGTTGCCACGTTCCATAGCATTCATGCCACCATCAACGTGCTGGATGGCAACTTCAAGATCCACATTGTGCAGTGAGAAGTCATTCACAGCAGCATGCTCACGCAAAGTTGCTTGATGAGCTGCAATCAGCGACGGATAGGTCTCAGCGATCAATTTAGAGGTCTTAATATCTTTCGCAAACGCGACTGTTCTTTTCATTGCTGTCGCGTTTTCTTCAAACCCACCCTTGTGTCCTTGCAGTTTGCCAGAACGCTTAGCCAGACCATTCCACGCGCCTATCATTGCGGAAGCCGTCGTAAGGTTCATACCTTCCTGAGTTCTACGTGCCATGGCTTCAGCTGCAACATCTTCATCAACAGTCATGACCAACACACGGTAGTCTGTGAGCAATCCTCGATTGACAGCCTCACCGAATCCCAGTCGATGGAATTCTGGGCCATAGATTGCTTCATCGTCCATAGAAACGAGCTCAGCGGAACGCTCTTCTGCTTTGCCTTTGACATTATCGTCAAAAAGGCGTGGGGTTGCTGTCATGTACAGACGTTTGCTGGCCTTTATGTAATCCTCATCGTGGACTTTTACAAAGTTGGATGATTCCTGACCGGCAAGTGTCACACCAGTAGTGCGATGTGCTTCATCACAGATAATCAGATCAAAGTCAGCAAGTCCTGCTTGTTGTGCTTCGTACACAGCGGAGATTGACTGGTAAGTGGAAAACACCACGTTTAATCCCTTGGAACGCTTGCCCTGTTCAAACCGTGCCGCCACATCAGATCCAGTGGTAGATACTGGTACTTCTAAGTCATAGGTTGCAATGTCTTCAGCCTGTCGCGAGGCCTTGTTATCGGAGCAAACAGCAAAACTCTTCAAATCCATCGTGGCCTGTGCAGTCCACTCACGCAGAGTCTGCGACAACAACGCAATGGACGGAACCAGGAACAAGATCCTCGCACGGCCACCATTGTCGCTGGCAACCTTTTCGGCAAGGCGCAGGGCTGTAAAAGTTTTGCCTGTGCCGCATGCCATAATGAGCTTGCCACGATCGTGAGTCTCAAAGCCCTGAATGACTTTATCAATCGCAGTCTGTTGATGCTCCCGAGGCTCAAATGCTTGACGACGTGTCAGATGCACCTGAATCTCCGAACCAGGGAACACCACATCCCAGTTAATCGGAGACGTCGCAATGTCTGCAAAACCGATGCGACTGGTTGGAATTAGCTGACTCTCTAAGGTGGCTTCTGCATTGGATGACCATTTATCCGTAGTAGAGATAATGTAGCGGTGCGCAAAAAATTCGGTCCCGCTTTCAGTCTCAAATGAGTGCCCTGAGGCTTCAAAAAACGAATCGATGTTGCGTTTCTGAATACTCGTTGTTGGCTTATAAAACTTTGCTTGGATAGCCACCCAACAGCCATCCTCTTTGCGCCTAGCAACAATATCAATACCTGTATCTGTCTTGCCCCCGTTATACTTCCACTCATCCCACCGATAGACTTCATCAAACTCGTTGGACAATGTCGGATCGGTACGGAAAAAGTTCACCATCAACTTCTCAAAGGCGATGCCATACTTACCTTGTGGCTGGTTTTCGCGGAGCTGATCAAGGACTTCGACAAAGGTAGACATGAGCAATATTGTGCCAGATCGCAGCGATAATTTTGCTCTTTCTCATGTACCAAAAACGTGACTATACCGGCGATAATCATCTGTGCCCAGCTCCTCCAAGCACCGAGCATTCCATATCTCATCAACCTGCGCAAAGGCGGTTCCTAGAATCCAAGAAGCGGCTAGATAGCGAAAATCCCAGTCCTCATTACAAGAACCGGGATTTTCATTTTGTGGAGCTACGTAGAGAGTTTGACAACTTTGGTACCGTCGCTCGAACTGTGCGTTCGTGCTAGTCGCGAGGGGTTTACCGAACGTCGAAGCGACCGCCGGAATCCTGCGTTGTGGACTTCCGAGGCCAGTCTGTCCGCCCACTTGAGATGGCTCAAACTTTTCTGACCGACACCAAGGTTGACGAGCTCGTCACTGCATATGAGGCTGGCGCGACCCTGCGCGGGCTGGCCAAGCAGTTCCATATTCACCACCTGACCGCAGCAGCCCATCTCGCACGCCGCGGCATTCCCATTTGCCGTGTGAGCCTGGGCTCTGCACAGAACAAGGAAACCACCCAGCTGTACCAAGCTGGTTGGACGCTCGTGCAGCCACTCGGACGCCCTGCGGTTGATCAAGACAGTGCACACACGTTGGCGATGGCAAGGTACGGGACGCTGACGAGCATCGCCGGGACGCCCCACTTCAGCCCTGGCCGGGTTCGCGTAGCTGCGAGCAGCCGGTTACTTGGTATGTAGTGCTGAAAGAAGTTATTGGGCGTGGATGCT
>JBHACV010000165.1:0-26447 GCA_041854705.1 Corynebacterium sp. | reverse complement strand
CTCGGCGCTCTTGGACGCCTTTTCTGATTCAGACGCTTCGGCGTCAGTTGAGGAACTAGACGCGTCCGAACCACCTGTTGCGCCAGCACTCGTAGCACCTGAGCCAGCGGCAGCTGAGGTTGCTGTGGAAATCTTCGCGATCGAGTCCTCCTCTGAGGTATTACAGCCAGCCAAAGCAAGCGCGGAAACAACAAGAGCACATACACCTAGGCGTAGTGAGCGCAGAAAATTAGCCATACTTTATTTCTCTCTATCTTTTCAGTTCATTTTAAAGCTATATCTATCAAGACATGTGCATATATTGTGACTACCTTTTGCCTTGCCGAATGCGCATCACAACAAGTGTTATGGCAGCCACGACCAGTAGCAATCCGATACCCACTCCAACCATAGCCCACTGGCTATATGTTGTTTGCGAGTTTGAAGTATCTTCATCTTCTACCGTCGGCTTCGACGTTGCGTTAGCGCTTTGAACTTGCGTTTCAGTGCCAGAAGCAACGGGGGTACCACCAGTTTCGGAAACACTAAAGGTGGTCTTTCCACGGGTGGAGTGCCCGTCAGAGGAGGTTATCTGAAACCCAATCGTATAGTCGCCTGGACCCAGTGTGACGTCGTCTGGTACTTCTAAAATCACGTTACGTCCCTCGACTGTAGGCTCTCCCCGGAAAACGACCTCACCAGCCTGATCGGTGACAGCAATCGTATTGAACCCTTCTTTTGGCTCACCCGAAAACTCCAATACAATTTCAGCTGGTGAACTATCGACAACTGAGCCGTCAGCTGGGGAACCCCCAATAACCGAATCATGCGCAAAGACCGGAATCGGGTGAAGGCACAATGTTGCAATAATGGCACCAATTCCAAGGGAAAAAAAGCGGCGCAAATCCCAGTGCGACACCATCTTCTTAGTATTGTTTTTGCTCGCAACTGGCACGTTGCACCATCCTTTCCTCAACCAACTAGCTATTTCGTTTTCATACCACGAAGCAGTAGTCGCTATTAACTATAAGAAAGTTCCCATACATATCAATCTCACAGCAGGAGTATCACCAATATGGGGCGAATGCAAAAACGACACCAACGCGCAAACGTGGTGTCGTTTAGTGGAGCGGATGACGAGACTCGAACTCGCGACCCTCACCTTGGCAAGGTGATGCGCTACCAACTGCGCTACATCCGCATGTACTTGTTTAACGAGCTGTACCAGCTCTAGTGCGCATTACTGGGATTGAACCAGTGACCTCTTCCGTGTCAGGGAAGCGCTCTCCCGCTGAGCTAAACGCGCTTTATTTATACCTACAACAAGTATTTACAATAATAATACCCATAAATAAGTATTGGAGCGGATGACGAGACTCGAACTCGCGACCCTCACCTTGGCAAGGTGATGCGCTACCAACTGCGCTACATCCGCATACACACTATTTGGTGCTGGTCAAACACTAGCCGCTTTGCCCGTTAAAACACAAATCTGCATGTGACACTACCAATCCCCCACAGTGATTCTCTCAGGATGTACAGTTTGCAGCTAACATGACGCATAAATGATCCCATGTGCTAGGTGAAATCATCTGAAAACTGGCTTCCATCACTATAATTAGGTCAGCAAAGGTTCACGTGATACCTTTGTCTATCGGAAAGACGCAATGTCTTTTGTGGTTCTATAGCTCAGCGGGAGAGCGTTCCGTTCACACCGGAAAGGTCGCTGGTTCGATCCCAGTTAGAACCACCATTTTTTTTTATTTTCACCCCCATTTGTTTCAGTAGCTAAACTTTCATCATGGCTGATACTGAAACTCCTCTTCTCCTCAAAAACCTGCTTGGTCCTGAGAGTTTTTCCCAACAACTACAGTGTCGCATCATGGCTGCTTGCACAATTGATGGATCAGCCAGCATTGCAGGCACTTCCCAATTACTTGGCAATGATCTCGATACCAACCTACTTCTCCAACTACGCCAGTGGTCTGACTGTGTCATCGTTGGCGCAGGTACCATCCGAGCGGAAAATTACGCCGGAATCGTCATACCTAAAAACGTACAAAACGCCAGAGAAAACCAAGGCCAAGACCGAATTCCACCACTAGTTATCATTTCGCAAAGTCTGAATTTTCCATCCCATGCAAACCAACTCCCCCGATTATTCTCAGAGTACACACGACCACACATTTTTCTTACCGACCTGCGGTATGCCAATGCTGGAGCCGTCGAAAAGCTGGAACACTATGGCTTTGAGGTAATAGATATACCTGGACTCAGTAGCAATGACATTATCAATTTCCTGCAAACACGAGGATTTCGCCGCATCGTTTCGGAAGGGGGACCACAAGTCAATCAGGCCCTGCTGGCAGCTGGCCTGGTGGATAAGATTCATCTCACTCTAGATCCACGTCTGTGTTTAGGAACCGAGACAAAGTCCTTTGGCCTCAGTGACAGCTCAGAAATCGTGGAATTGGAGCTGGAATATTGCCACCCCACTTCCGACGGTGTCCTGTTCCTGCGCTACGGTGTTAAGAAGTAGCCTGAACCCGAAGGCGTACCAAGCATCTGGAAACAAAGGTTTGTGATTTTAATGAGCTTAAAACAACGCATCGACGCTTTGTGGGCGGAACCGGTGGCCGATTCCGAAAATACTAACGACTCGACACCCACCCTCCGCAGCACACCATTCGATAGTTGGGCTTCAAGCATCCTTTGGCCACTGGCTATCGTCTTAATACTGCACCGAGTGTTTTTCCTCGCGCTCCAAGGAAACACCACCGATGACTACTCCACTGTCTATCACGCTTTACGACGTTTCCTCGATGGCCTACCAGTCTACGACGAAGTCTACTACTTCGTTGACCCCCACTACCTTTACAACCCCGGCGCGACTGTGGTGCTATCCCCCTTGGCAATCATCAATAATATTGAGCTAGCTCGCACTGGTTTTATCATGATAAACGCCCTCGCCATCATTGCCGCTCTCGCGCTTTTGTGTCGGCTTTTTGGCTTTGGCCTGCAAGGAGCAGTCTTCCCACTGTCTTTAGCGCTGGCCTTTGTTACTGAGGCAGTGACCAACACTTTGGTTTTCGCTAATATCAATGGACTGTTGCTGCTAGCCCTTGTGGGTTTTATTCAGATGCTGTACTACCAACGCACCTGGACGGCTGGCATCATTTTGGGTTTTGCTATTTTGATTAAGCCAGTCTTTGCTCCTCTACTATTGCTGCCACTGGTCAAGCTTCAGTGGCGCACTCTTATTGGCGGTGTGGGAGTTTCAGTAGTAGCTAATGCTATTGCATGGCCGTTGGTTCCTGGTGCTAGCGACTATCTGACACGCACCATGCCATATTTGGGGCAGGTACGTGATTACGCCAATAGTTCCTTCCCTGGTTTTGTGGTTTATTACGGATTACCCCAGTGGCTAGAATGGGTAGCCTTTATTGGATTTGGGGCACTAGTACTAGTTGCGGTGATAATGCTGCTGCGGCTTCGGCACTCGGAACCGTTACTGTGGCTTTCTACCACTGCAGGAATTTTGTTGGTGGGGGCTTTCCTCCTCTCATCATTGGGACAAATGTACTACTCGATGATGTTATTCCCTCTGATTTTTGCCACTACCCTGCCACGGTCACCGATTCAATCAGTGACCGGCTGGTTGGGAATTATATTGAGCTTGATCTACCTAGAATGGGAACCCTACCATCAAATTGCTACCTTCCAGGCCACTATTGGTTGGGCGTTCATTATTATTGCAGCTGGTATGTACTACTTGTATTCCCCGCAGACTCTTAAGCTTTTTCATCAACGGAGGGATAAAGCATGACAGATTTTAGGTTAATAACCGATACTCAGTGGCGCGAACGCCTCAGCGCTGAGGAATACCGAGTGCTTCGCCAAGCTGGCACTGAAGCGCCATTCACAGGCCAATATGTTTCTGCTCCTGCCACTGGTGTGTACCGCTGTAAAGCTTGTTATACCGAACTGTTTCGTACCACCGAGCAATTCGATTCTCATTGTGGTTGGCCGTCGTTTTTCTCCCCGCTCGCCCAAGATCGGATCATTGAGCGAGACGATTATTCCTTAGGGATGCACCGCACTGAGGTGTTGTGCGCAGCCTGCCATTCCCATTTGGGGCATGTATTTCACGGTGAAGGCTATGACACCCCTACTGATCTGCGGTACTGCATTAATTCGATCTGCTTGACCTTAGAAGAAACCCCCACTTCATCACCTCATTCGGGTGATCGTAAGTGAGGGTTGTGTCATAGTTGGGCCGCCTTAATAGGCCAGCTTAGTATAACTGCTGTTTAGGGAAGTGCTGCGATAAGTTCCCCGATATCGGCAACTCGCCGTCCGCTAAAGAATGGGATTTCTTCTCGAACATGCAGTCGTGCATCAGTGTATCGCATGACATGCATGAGATCTACGATCCGATGCAGTTCAGGTGCTTCAAATGCCAGTAACCACTCGTAATCTCCGAGGGCAAAAGCTGGCACGGTATTAGCTCGAACATCTGGATAATCGCGACCAGCCATACCGTGTTCGGCAAGGATGCGACGACGTTCGCTGGCTTCCATCACATACCAATCATAGGAGCGAACGAAGGGGTACACCGTGATCCACGCGCCGGGATCCTCCCCCATAATAAAGCTGGGCAGATGTGATTTGTTGAATTCACTTGGTCGGTGCAGTCCGTTGCCGATCCAAAAGACTTCGGTTAGTTGGCCTAGGGCGGTCTCTCGGCGGAAGTCATTGTAGGCCTTCTGGATGTCCGAGAATTCCTCGGCATGCCACCAAATCATGAAGTCGGCCTCAGCTCGGGTGCCGGTGATGTCGTAGATACCGCGAACCACAATCTTGCCGTCAGCCTCTAAGGTGGCGAAAAACTCGCGAGCTTGCTCGATGATTTGATCCCGCTCGGTGCCGAGTGCACCAGGAATAGCGCGGAAGGTCGCCCACTGGGTGTAGCGCTGCATGCTGTTGAGTTTTTCGAAGTCTAGCTTCTCAGCCATTGCTGATTTTCCCTTCTGGTCTTAGGAACTAAACAAACGTATCCATCATAAGTTGGATTACCTGTTTCACTGTAGTGTACCCCCAGCGTGAACTGAATTGAGTGGGAATAACAGATATTTGGGTTAAATTCGTCGCCTTCGCTACCAGAAAGTTCAGGTGAAGCTTGAAGGTTTCACGGCGTGGCATCGACGCCTATTAGCCTTCGTTCGTTAGCTTTTATTTTGTGAACGACCCTCAAATAAAGTCAAACCAATTTTCCCCCAAATCTAGTGGTACTACCGCCCATGTACCTGGGTCTTTCTCCCGCGCAGTGGAGTCTATGCACCAGGCAGAGCTCCGATCGGAAATCTCACTTGGAACTATCCGGTCGCCCCAACGACTCGCGCCTTTCAGTCATGCTATCGGACTGGAGGTCGAACATCCAGCAAATGGTACAACTATTGCTACTAATTCTGATGGTGATGCTTTTGGGCGCCTTATTCTGCTCCACGATCCACAGGCGGATGACACTTGGGAAGGTTCCATGCGGTTGGTAGCTTATATCCAGGCTGATATGGACCATGCGGTGGCCTCCGATCCGCTTTTACCAGAGGTCGCTTGGCAGTGGTTGACTGAAGGACTAGCTGACGGCAGGGCGGATTACACTAACCTCGGCGGTACTGTCACCTCCACTACCTCGGTTCGGTTTGGTGAAATTGGTGGACCACCTAGCGCCTACCAATTAGAGATGCGCGCCTCTTGGACCGCAGCCACTGACGATCTTGCACCGCATGTGCTTGCTTTTTCTAAAGTGTTAGCCAACGTTGCTGGGTTACCGCCAGAAGGTGTGACGCAGCTTGAAGCGTCGGTAAGCAAATAACTGCTCCTATTTCTTTTCAGTTTCATGTCTACTCTGCTTACACAGCCGCGGGGGCCTGTGCCGCCCATCGCCACCGGCGGCCAGGAAATCGCTGTGGCCGCACAGCATGTCGCCTTTGGTTCTGGGCCAATTGCAGTTGACGTTGAACGGGCATCTGGCTTTCGTTACAACGAACGTGCCTTTGTCTTACAGCTCAAGCGCCAAGGAACCGGGATCATACTATTTGACGTTGAGTCTGATCCAGCAGCTATCACCAAGCACTTAGGGCCAGTGCTCAACCACAATTCGTGGATCATTCATTCTGCCATCAATGATTTACCGTGTTTAGCGGATCTGGGGTTATTTCCTCATCACATTTTTGATACTGAATTGGCGGGGCGTTTACTGGGGATACACCGAGTGAATTTGTCAGCAATGACTGAGCACTATCTTGGTATCACGCTCCGGAAACAGCACAGTGCCCAAGATTGGTCTCGCCGTCCGTTACCAACTAGCTGGCTTAATTATGCTGCCCTTGATGTCGAACTACTTATTGAGCTGGCTCAAAGCCAACAGCAGGACCTCAAAGCTGCAGACAAACTGCACTGGTTGCAGCAAGAGTGTGATTATCTGATCGATACCTACCGGAGTTTTCATCCGCAGCCGAAAACTTGGTTGGATCTTAAGGGGGTTTCGAAATTGGAGTCCCCAGCACAACTGGCAGTAGCGAAAAATCTGTGGCTCACCCGTGATCGCATCGGACAGGCTACTGACACCGCATGCTCAGCGGTTTTGCCTGATAAAGCACTGATTGCACTAGCTGAGAATCTGCCGAAGCGCAGGAAACAGTTGGTGTCTCTTTCCGTATACCCAGCTCGTTTGTATAAAGATGCTACACAGTGGTTAGAAGTGATCCGGTCAACCCTGGCACAATCACCAGATTCGTGGCCTAGCTTGGCTCAAGTTCGAGATCACCATCACCATCGTGCGGCTGTTAAAGGGCGGTGTTTTCATTATGATCCGGCTGCTCGTTCGGTCCTAGAACTCACCAAATCAGCTCTCGCTGAGGTTGCAGCAGCCCATAATGTATTACTAGAGAACCTAATTCAACCAAGTGTGGTGCGTAGCATCGTTTGGGAAAGCGTGCACCACCATTCGATAAATAACAGTTCAGTTCTGCTCGACCGGTTGGCTTCCTTGGGGGTTCGTCCTTGGCAGCAAGAACTAACCTTCGATATCCTAGAAACTTTGCTTCTGGATTTGGCTTAGGTCTTCCTGCATTGGAAATAACTGCTCCACCCATTCTAAAGCTGACTTGATGCATCCTTGGGGTGATAAACCAACTTCGGCTAAAAGTTCATCACGGGAGGCGTGCTCAGGGAAAATTTCTGGGAACGCCAATTGTCGGATTGGGGTGTCAACACTTGCAGCTGACAGCGCTGAGCCAATCATGGAACCCACACCACCATGTAAGACGCCATCTTCGATGGTTATTACCAAATCGTGCTCATCAGCCAAGGCGATAATACTAGGTGCTACTGGAGTCACCCACCGAGGGTCTACTAGGGTCACCGCCAAGCCATGAGATTCCAGTGCCTGAGTAACCGCTAATCCTTGGGACATCATGCTGCCGACTGCAACCACTAAAACAGCAGGTATGTCTGGTTGATCGTCGGTAAAGGAAATCAACTCCACACCATCATCAAGTCGTTGCAGGGCTGCAATCGGTTTCGGTAGCTCACCTTTGGGGAAGCGGATCACGGTGGGGGTTGGGGTATCCAATGCTTCAGCGAATAATTCAGCTAGCTGAATGCCGTCGCGTGGTGCTGCCACCGAAATGCCTGGTACCACTCCGGTGAGGGCAAAATCCCATACACCATTGTGGCTAGCCCCATCTGATCCCGTAACTCCTGCTCGATCTAAAACCACTGTTACTGGCAGTTCCAGTAATGCCACGTCCATCAGGAGCTGGTCGAAAGCTCGATTAAGGAACGTCGCGTAAATCGCCACCACGGGGTGCAACCCCCCTAATGCTAAACCAGCTGCAGAGGTCAAGGCATGCTGCTCAGCAATACCGACATCAAAGAAACGTTCTGGGAATGCTTGCTGAAACGGGCTCAAACCGGTAGGTCCAGCCATGGCCGCGGTAATCGCAACAATGTCGTCTCTTTCTTCCCCTGCTTTGAGCAATTCAGCACTAAAAACACTGGTCCAACCCGGTTTTGCATCTTTGAGCGGTAAACCAGTTTCGGGATTGATCTTCCCGGTGGAGTGCATTAGTTCCGCAAGGTCATTTTCGGCAGGGGCATACCCTCGGCCTTTTTCAGTGACCACATGAACAATGATTGGTCCATCAAAATCATGAGCGTAATGAAGCGCTGCTTCCAGTGCTTTTTGGTGATGCCCATTGACTGGGCCAATGTATTTCATGCCCAGTTCGGGGAACATTTCAGTGGGGATGACTGTCGATTTCACTCCCTCTTTAAAAGCATGCAACGCCTCGAAGGTCCGCTCTCCTACCCAGCCTAGGGACTTCAAAGTAGATTTGCCCTGTTCCATCACCTTGTCGTATTTGGTGTGCATCCGTAGCTGGGCTAAGTTCTGGGCAAACCCACCAATAGTTGGAGAGTAGCTACGCCCATTATCGTTGACAATCACTGTGACTTTACGCTTGGTAGAGGTAGCGATATTGTTCAGTGCTTCCCAGCACATTCCACCGGTTAATGCCCCATCACCAACAACTGCGACCACTGTGCGATCAGCTTCGCCAGTGATTTCAAAAGCCTTTGCCAAACCATCGGCGTAGCTTAGGGCTGCTGAAGCATGGGATGATTCTGTCCAATCGTGTTCGCTTTCTGAACGGGAGGTGTACCCACTCAGGCCACCTTTTTGCCGGAGAGTGTCAAAATCGTCGATTCGGCCAGTGAGGATCTTATGTACATAAGACTGATGGCTGGTGTCGAAAATAATGGGATCATAAGGCGAATTGAATACTCGGTGTATAGCAATACTGAGCTCGACTACCCCAAGGTTCGGTCCGAGATGCCCACCAGTAGCTGATACTTTTGCCACCAAAAATTCTCGGATTTCGGCAGCCAGCTTTTCCAGATCATCAAAGCTCAGACGCTTGACATCGTCCGGTGAGGTAATAGTGGAAAGAATACTCATAGGCGTGTAGCGGGGTGCACCCTTTCAAATAATCACAACATCGTCGATGTTCAGACAAAAATGCCAGAGCTTTAGGTGACAAACCCAGCTACTCCAGCAAGGAACAATAATGGATACATCTTACCCCGTTTCACAGCTCGACTGTGAACTTTAGGTTACTGATCCTTGTGGAACTAGCAATCCCATCGTTTCTAGGTGGTGGGTGCCTGGGAATGCATTGAAGGCGCTTAGGCTGCTCAACTCGTATCCAACCTCAGACCAGCTCTTGACATCCCGGGCAAAAGTAGCAGGATCACAACCAATGTGAATAACCCGGTCGGGTTTCGCTGCAGCAATCTGCGCAATCACCGCCGCACCTGCACCCACGCGTGGGGGGTCTAACAGCACAACTTGCGGTTTAGGCAGTGTGGGGATAGTTTTTTCCACCTCTCCAGTGTGGAAACGAACCAGATCACCAAAAGCCTTTCGCCCCACCGTGGCCGCGTCAGGAGCAACCTCAACCGAATGGACAACCACCTGATCGCCCAAGGAAGACAACACTGGGGGAACCAGCGCCCCAACCCCACCATAAAGATCCCACACCACTGGATGCTCAACTACTGGTTGGTCAGCAACACACCATGTGTTGATCTGAGCGTGGTAATGACTCAATGCATGCTTATGCGCCTGCCAAAAAGCAGTCGCAGGTAGCTGAAATATCCATTTGGCAGAGCGCTGCACCACTGTATCTGATCCTTCAACCACCCGAAGTAATTTCTCACTCCTGCGACCACGAGCAGGTTTGCCTACCTCCACAATATGGCGGTGATTATCGTCATCTAACACCACAATCAACTCAGTATTTGGCGTAAATCGCCTGGCGCTTTGACCGAGGATTTCGTCGAAAAGTCCGGGTACTGCTTGGACACACATTTGTGTTGTAATGATCTCTGTTGAACGTGGCTTACGTAACCCTGCATGTCCAGTGGCATCGACTCCAAGTCGTACCCGAGTGCGCCATCCCTGATGCGGGAGCATATCAACGACATTGATCTCCAGATCGTGTTGTAACCCACCAATTCGTTGCAATTGGCCACGCAGAATCTCGGTTTTGAATTCTGCCTCTGCCTCTGGCTGGAGCGTGGAGTAGTCGCAACATCCCGCACCAGCTGCTGCTGCGGGGCACCGATGCCCAACACGTAGCGATGATGCAGTAATGATGGTATCGAGACGAGCTTTGGCAAACTTCTTCTTTACCTTAGTGATCGTGGCTTGCACCACATCACCAGGGTAGGTTCCAGCAATGAACACCACTACCCCATCATGGATCGCGATTCCTTCACCACCATGAGCAGCGCGCGAGACTCTCAATTCGTACTGTCTGCCTTGTGCTAAATCTGCGGGTGCTGTTGGCACGTTTATACCTCTTGTTATCCTCAAAAACTGGTCTTTCTCACCGCCTTAAGATTCGCTGGTGCTAAAGATGGGAAATTAATATTACTGCGAGTTCTTTTCTGCTTCTTGCTGACGCCGCAGCATTTCCTTTTGCACTTGTTCTGCTAGTGGTGCAGGCAATGCGACTGGCAAGGGAGTGCCAGCCAGCATCGGATCATTACCGCGCATAACAAAGGTTCGAGCGGTGATTTCACGCCCCAGTTCAGCCATGTTTTCGGCATGCTCCACTGGAGCTGCCAAAGTCATACGCAGCATCCAACGTGGACCATCGATGCCAATGATACGCACCAAACCACCACCATTAGCAGCGGACCCTACAATTTCCTTACCCCACGGACCTTGTTCAATGGTGACTTCGAGGTCTTCCGATTGCATACCCTGCAGGATTTCTGGTACTGACTCTGACCACTGTCCTGGAGTAGTTGGTGCGGCGAAAGCAACCGGAGTACACCGACCATAGGTGGTCAAAATGTGCAACATTTTTGGTCCTTGCGGCCCCATTTCCACTTGTACTTCTGCACCATGGGGCAACGGGATCATCATAGAACCAAGGTTAAGAATACCTGTACCGAAATCACTGAAGTCAAAATCTTCGATATTTACCGTATCGCCATCAAAGGGACCAGAATCGCCGCTGGTGGCATCATGAATGGGATCTGGGGGTAATTTGCTAACTTCTGGATCTTCGTCCTCTTCAAATTCAGCTTCTGGGCTGGCGGTATAGCTCGGATCCGGTGCTGTGTATTCCGTTTCAGCTGCTGGTTTCTGGGGTTTTACCAAGAAATCAACATCGGCATCCTCGAAATCTACTGCGGTTTCCTCATTATCGTATTGGGATTCTGGCAATGGCTGTTGATCTGCTAGTGGGCTTGTAGATTCCGATAGGTCATGGGCCTTGGAATCGCCCTTCTTCTTTGAAAACGGCCACAATGCCATGAGTTTCGCCTTTCGCTTTCTGGTTCCACCTAGCGTTCACACCTGTAATGAACGATCGTGGATGGGTCTTACTACCGCTAACAATGCAATCTGCTGCAAAACGATTTCTGTTTCGATATTTTCCGGTTTCAGTTTACGCCTGTTGACCCATGTCCTTTGGAACCACGAGTCGTTTCGTCTAACACGTCGCACTCAACAAAATCAAAGAGCTCAACTTTTTGGACCACCAACTGTGCGATGCGCTCACCTCTATTAATGGAAATCGGTGTATGCGGATCTAAGTTAATCAAACAAACCTTGATTTCCCCCCGATAGTCAGCATCAATGGTCCCTGGAGCATTGACCATGCTCAAGCCTTCCCGCAAGGCACGCCCCGAACGCGGGTGGATCAAACCAACTGTCCCCAGTGGTAATGCGATGGCAATCCCAGTGCCCACCAATGCACGTTCCCCTGGTTCAAGCTGCAATGTCTCGGTGGAATATAGGTCCACACCAGCGTCACCGCGATGCGCCCGAGTTGGAATCGGAAGCTCAACATCCAAGCGCTTCAAGGCGATGTGCTCAACCGGTTCTGTGACCACTACTCTGCTGTTTGTCTTATCGCTGTCTGCTTCATTGTCTTCATTGTCATGGGCGAAATTTTTCATAGCACTCAAGCTCCATCGCATTAAAATTTGTGTCAATTCACATCGATTTTATCTATTTACCGCACATACAGCACTACTAAAGCGCAGCGTCATTGTAAGGGCCAGCATCCTCCGATCATATTCTCCAGCCCACTTTCCCCAATTGATCCACATCAGATACCAGCCATGCACCATTAAAAACAACTCTATTGCTTAGTGGCTAAATAATAGTTTGCGCTGTTCTCACTAGTGATTTTCTCGTTTGGTAGAACACGGTTGAGAGGTATATGACGATACCCCAAACGAATCTGTTGATTAGTTGCAGTAGAATTATTCGCTGTGAGTGACAGCAACGCAGTAGCAGCAACCAACAGCACCAAAGTCTTGTATTCTGAACGGCAATGGGTTCCACTGTATTGGTGGTTTATCGCTGCATTCTTAGTTGCCCTAACCTCAGCACAGTTAGGCGCTAACCGAGCACCACTATGGCTGTATATTGCTGTGGTCTCACTCAGCGTATTAGCGGTTTGGGTTCTTTTGTATTTGTCGTCAACCACAGTGCGGGTGGAACTAGAACCAGATGGCAGCCGATGGTTGGTCACAGGTCAAGCTAATCTGCCACATACTGTAGTTGATCGCTCACTAGCGGTACCAGCGACCGCCAAACGAAATGCGATGGGCCGTCAGCTCGATCCAGCAGCTTTTGTGGTTTCCCATGGCTGGGTGCCAGAAATGGTGATGTTGGTCCTCAATGATCCTGATGATCCCACCCCATACTGGCTGATTGCCACCAAAAATCCAGAGAAGTTACTTGCTGCATTTCTTCCTGAGCAACTGGCAGATGCCACTGCATCACTTCACTAGCTGCACTACCACAGCTAGCTCATGTGTAATTTAGCGACAGCTGATGTGACTAGGCGCAGTCCTTGCACACGATTGAACCATCGTCTTCGACATGGTCAATGCGGCTATTGTTTTGCACTAAGAAGCAAGTAGAACAGGTGAATTCATTAGAACGCCGAGGAATCACTGTGACGTTGAGCTCCTCGCCAGAGATGTCGACATTCGGCAGATCGAATGGCTCAACAATCTCGCCATCGTCATCCATATCATTGGTGACATTTTCAGCAGCCTTGAGTCCCTCAAGGGAATCGGTTTCAATCTCGTCTTCTGCCCGTCGGCGGGGTGCATCATAGTCGGTTGCCATGTGACTTCTGCTTCCTTATATCTTGGTCGAATCATCTCACTTGTCCCTGTGCTCGCCAATCAGGGAAATACCCCTGAGTGTTAGCAACTCCACAGGAACTCGTGAGCAACTTGAATAATTCAAGTGGTGGTTAGCTGTTGGCGATAGTTATACACGTACTCGCTGCCAAATGTCACACAATTGTAAAAATTCCAGTTCAATCGGCGTTTGCCGAAAGCCTTTTGAGCGAAATTTTAACCAGCATGCATCGTGAAACAACCATTTAGCTGTGCTCGACGCCGGATATTAGAACAGATTTAACGATATGTACATTCACCACGCCGCTAACAGGACGTGCGGGGGTAGATACTATACCAATTGCTCACACCATCGCAGACTGCGCGAATCGAGTTTTAGCCTGACAAGGCGGTGGGAACTGTCGCCATAATCTTCGCAAACTCCGCGGCCACACCGCCGCCTGCTGCGAAAGTCAATAGCCCCGCGTCACTTCGCGCATTCAAATCTGGGGTAACCGTCTGCGCCCCAGCTTCAGTAGCAATGAGCGCTCCTGCAGCAAAGTCCCATGCGTTGAGACCATGCTCGTAATAGGCCTCTAGTGTCCCATCGGCCACTGCACACAAATCCAAAGCGGCGCTTCCTAGTCGACGAATATCGCGCACCTGGGAAATAAGCCCCATCAGGACTTCTGCCTGTGCTTGACGACGCTTCGCTGAGTATCCAAAACCGGTGGCAATCAAGCTTAAAGCAAGTCGATGTTCTGTAGAAGAGTGGATTCGCTGCAGACCAGCAGCACTAATCGAATAGCTACCTGCATTCTTGCTAGCAAACCACAATTGGCTGGTAGCAATGTTTATTACCGCGCCTGCAACCACTTCTCCATCCACGGCGGCAGCAATGGAAACCGCATATTGGGGTAAGCCATAGATGAAATTGACGGTGCCATCGATCGGATCAATAATCCATGTCACCCCGCTTTCACTAGGTTTCTCTGTCCCCTCTTCTCCAAGAAGACCATCAGTTGGACGAATGCATGCCAATTGATTCTTGATAAACGCCTCTGCTGCCTGATCGACTATGGTCACTGGGTCCTCGGCAGTCGATTTCGATTGAGTATGATCGCGAATATCGCCAATATCACTGCGTAACCTGATAATTTCTGCGCAAGCGCCTTCAGCTAGTGATACTGCTATCGTCGCAAGTTGTGCGCTTTCTCTATCCGCAACCGTGAGCGCATGTGGTTGAATGTTGAGGCAGTACCCACTCCCCTTCTCCACATCAGTCGTGAGGGAAAATGCCAATTGTGGACGATTATCAGAAGGTAACTCAACCATAAGCCCGATCCTAGCAAAGCACCCTAGTTAACCATTGCCAATGCATTGTGGAGACAATTGTCACCACGGCACCGCCATCGATCAGATCACCTGACTTTTCAGTAAACTGGCGACCATGACCACTATAGGATTTGGAATCGATGTTGGCGGCTCGGGCATCAAAGGTGCTCGGGTGGATTTAGAAACCGGAGACTTTATCGAGGATCGGATTAAGATCCTTACCCCGAAACCTGCTACCCCCGAAGCGGTAGCGAAAACCTGCAAAGAAATCATTGACATTGCACAGTGGGACGGCCCAGTTGGAATTACCCTCCCAAGTGTCATCAAGAATCAAATAGCACATTCGGCCGCCAATATCGACCCCACTTGGATTGGGATCAATGTTGCCGAGTTATTCAGCAAGCATTTAGGTGATCGTGAAATTTCGGTCTTAAATGATGCCGATGCTGCTGGACTAGCAGAGGTTCGGTTTGGAGATGAAGCTGCCAGCAAAGGCTCTGTGATGCTCCTCACTTTTGGTACCGGCATTGGTTCTGCCCTACTCTTTGACGGCACCTTGTTCCCAAATACTGAACTTGGTCACATCATCATCGATGGACAAGACGCTGAGCATTTCGCAGCCTCCAGAATCAAAGATGAAGAGGGACTCAGCTACAAAGAATGGGCAAAGCGGGTGGATATTGTCCTTCACGAACTAGCTCGATTGTTCAATCCCGGCATATTTGTGGTCGGTGGTGGCATTTCCCGCAAAGCACACAAGTGGGTTCCCCATTTGCAAGTCACTACCCCTGTTGTACCAGCACAACTGCGTAATCGTGCTGGTATTGTGGGTGCTGCAATGGCTGCAGAAATGAATCTCAAGCCATAAGTTTGCCCCCGTTTTGAAGCGCCGTTTACCCCACTGTTATGAAATAAAGCGGCATTTTTGCCAGCTTTGGTTTATAATGGCGCTTTGTCCCTGACAGAGAAGCATACTTTGGATCTGCTTTACCCCAACAAGCAGGAAAAAGCTTAGATTTCAAGTCAAAGGCGCGTCATCAAAGATTAGGCACTTCCGTGGTGTTCCTTATTCTTTACACCACAATCAACACTTTAAAAGTTTCCTAGGCGAAAGGGCGTACGTGGCAGCCACTGAGAATGCAGACACTTCCGCAACTACGCAGGTCGGAGCTGCCTCCGGCGACGGGGCTACCTCCGGCAGCACCGCTAAAAAAGCGGCTAAGAAGGTAGCGAAAAAGACCGCTCGCAAAACTGCCCGGAAGGCGGAACCGCGTACTGCCTCCCCTCGCGCAGCACGAAGCGAAGCTGGGTCTTCCGAATCCGAAGCTGTAACGACAACAACAACCGAAGAAAAAACCAGCACTAAGAAAACAGCGAAAAAGACCGCCAAAAAAACTGCCAAGAAGACAGCAAAAAAGACCGCAAAGAAAGCAGCCGCCAAGAAGACAACAACTAAAAAAACCACCCGAAAGGCAGCAGTCAAAAAAACCGCTGCTCGGCCAGTTCCAGAAGAAAAGAAATCGGACCTCATCGACGAGGAGAGCATTGGTCTTGATGAAGAAGTTGTTGAAAGCGATTTCGACACCGACTTAGTCGAAGATTTCAGTGATTTCGACGCTGAATCTGACGACTCCCTAGACGATGACCTTGACACCAAAGAACTTGAGGAAGACCTCGAAGCTGGTGAAGAAGAGGATGCTGTCGAAGAGGAAGAAGACGACGGATCTTCGGTATGGGATGAAGACGAGTCTGCCGCCTTGCGCCAGGCTCGGAAAGATGCAGAGCTCACCGCCTCTGCTGACTCTGTTCGTGCTTATCTCAAGCAAATCGGCAAGGTAGCACTGCTGAATGCCGAACAAGAGGTGTCTTTAGCCAAACGCATTGAAGCTGGTTTGTATGCCACCTATCGGATGGATCAGATGGAGGAGGCTTACAACAATGGTGATAAGGATGCCCGCCTCACCCCAGCAGTCAAACGTGATCTACGCGCTATTGCTCGTGATGGTCGAAAAGCAAAGAACCATCTATTAGAAGCAAACTTGCGCCTAGTAGTATCGTTGGCTAAGCGTTATACCGGTCGCGGTATGGCCTTTTTGGACCTGATCCAGGAAGGTAATTTAGGTCTGATTCGCGCGGTGGAAAAGTTTGACTACACCAAGGGGTATAAGTTCTCAACCTATGCCACGTGGTGGATTCGACAAGCAATTACCCGTGCTATGGCAGATCAAGCACGCACTATCCGTATCCCAGTCCACATGGTAGAAGTCATTAATAAACTGGGCCGGATTCAACGGGAGCTGCTCCAGGACCTTGGTCGAGAACCTACTCCTTTGGAGCTTGCCAAGGAGATGGACATCACCGAAGAAAAAGTGCTGGAAATCCAACAGTACGCTCGGGAACCAATCTCATTGGATCAAACCATCGGTGATGAAGGTGATTCCCAGCTGGGTGATTTCATTGAAGACTCTGAAGCAGTTATTGCTGTGGATGCAGTTTCCTTCACCCTGCTACAAGATCAGCTCCAAGACGTATTACACACCCTTTCTGAACGGGAAGCCGGTGTGGTCAAGCTGCGCTTTGGTCTAACCGATGGTATGCCACGCACATTGGACGAAATTGGCCAAGTCTATGGTGTCACTCGTGAACGTATTCGCCAGATCGAGTCGAAGACCATGTCAAAGCTCCGGCACCCCTCTCGTTCCCAAGTGCTCCGCGACTATTTAGACTAACTCTAAAAACATTACCCCAGGTCACATTGACCTGGGGTTTCTCCTATCTGCTTCTAAGTTAATCTTCGACGTGCAGCGACTAGACAAGCTGACCTAACAGACATGTACATACTATTGTTGCAGTGGCTTATCTTGCTCAGGTTGCAGCCCAATCTGAGGTTGGTGAGGTACCTGCCTTGGTGGAGCAAGTGCTGGTGGCCGCTTGTAGGCAAGTCTGCGGTGTGCTAGTTCCAATGGCCCTGATTTGCTTCTCAACAGCCACACATAGGCAAAAATCACGGTAGCAAACCACACGCAAGTGGCCACCACCGATACCGCTGCCGCTCCCGCACCAGAACCGATCCCCAACCCATAACCAGCAACAAAAATGCCAAAAAGCACTGATTGCAGCACATAGCCAGTCATGGACATTCTTCCCAATGCGGCGATCATGCGAACTGGTAATAGTCCAGCAAATCCTCGTATCTCAATTCGGTGGGCAAGCCAAAACATCACAGCCACTAGACCAGGGCCAGAGGCAAAGCCAATAGAATTATTTAGCGCATGGAACAAGTCTTCATTTCCAATGACTCCAATCGCCGCAAGTCCATGAGGCACTCCCACACATAAAATAACGACGGCAGTAACTGCCATAGCAATGCGTAATTGTTTCGAATACTGCTCTGGATGCTGGAATACCTCCCGCCGACCGGCGACAAAGCCCACGATAATGAGTGCCATCACCACACCGCCAGAGATTAATAACTGCACAGGAACGAAAATCGCCACCAGCAGTCCCGTCACCAATTGGTCACGCAGATAGCTTTCGTTACCATTTTGGCCCCCCATAGCCATCATCGGGGTGAAAAATAAGATACCAAAGGTCACGATCGCACTAAAACTGTAGAGGCATGCAGCGATAGTCAACAGCTTTTTGTCATTGAGTTTTACGAGTGCAATCACACACAGTGCTAAAAGTCCGTAGGTGAGCATAATGTCACCCCAAAACAGCACAATGGTATGCGCTAACCCAAACAACGCTAAGAAACTGTATCGTCGCAATAGAACTTGTTGACTTTGGCTTCCAGTCGCGCCTTTGCGTTGTTCTCGAACGTAGATCATCCCAATGCCATAGCCCAATAGTGTGGCGAACATCGGCAGCCCGCGTACATGAATGAACATTGCCCCCATTACCACTGCCAATTTGTCCCACACAGAGTTGTCAACAATCAAGCCAATGGTAGTTGATACCGCATTATCAGGTACCTGCGCTGGCTTTGACCAAACGACAATTGAATTTGCAATGGCAATCCCCAAAAGCGCAAATCCTCGCGCAAAATCAGGGCCGAGCATCCGCGCCGGTGGGGATGCGGTCATAACAGACATATCAGTCCCTTTACAAGTAAAACAGGGACTGTCAACGACAGTCCCATATAAGAGGTTTAGCTTTCTACCAATGTGACGACGTCAGATCAATATTTTAACCGCCAAACTGTTCTTGCGCCTTTTCTACCATGCACTGTTGCTGAGCAGTAGGATCTGCAATAGTGGCACATTCACTGAACATCGCATAAGCCAAGATAATGATGCCCAGGGATATGACGAAGACAAGGACCGAAAGCACTAAAGCAGTCACGCTGAAACCAGTGCGTCGATCTTCTTTCATATATTTCTTTCCCCTGACCAGTGCGATTGCCCCAAGCACAATGCCAATAAACGCTGGGATAAAGGCAAGGGCACTCCCAAGAATAGAAACAAGACACACTAATGAGAGGATGGCTACACCCAATGCCCATATTGCAAGCGAGTTCTTCTTACCAGGAATTACGTTCCCCGAATTGTATGAGGCATCACCACTAGGATAGCTAGAGTAAACGGAACTGCTATCACTAGTGACATCGGAGTAGGACGGTAATCCAGAGCTGTTTTGTGGATCATTATTGGGAGTGGTCAACGAATACTCCTTGACTTGACGATAAGGTGGACAATCCCAAGGTAAAAGAAACTTACCTTAAGATGCTATTAACCATCGTACAAGATAAGTGCTTTCCAAGAGACAGTACTCAGGTGAATGTAAAATCTTCTACCAACGACGCAAATATGCTATCCTGTCACGTAATTGTTCGGCAGTACACATGGCTGTCGGCGGACCACCACATTTTTGCCGGACCTCAGTATGAATAGAACCATGCGGGCGCCCAGTTCGCGAGGCGGTAATTGCTACTAATGCATTGAGCTCTTTACGCAGCTGTGGAATCGCTTTGCTCGCCACCGGATCCGTTGAATCTGCAATCTCATTTGTAGATTGTGCTTCCTGTTTGCGTCGTAACGCTTCTTTGGCTTCCTGTTCGCGAGCATTAAGTTGATCGGATTGGCGTTTGCGCAGCAATTGCCGCATTTGTTCTGCATCTAACAATCCAGGCAAACCCAGATAATCCGCTTCTTCAGCTGAGCCAGCTAGAGTGGCAGTCCCGTAGGAGGAACCATCATAAATCAAAGTATCCAACTCAGCTTCTGCCCCGAGTGACTCATAAGTTGCTTTTTCGTCTGGTTCAGACTCTTTTCGATTAGCTTCGGCCAGCAACTCATCGTCCCAGCCTTCCTTTTCCCGATGCGGTTTACCCAGCACATGGTCACGGGAGACTTCTAACTTGGCAGCGAGGTCTAAAAGCACCGGAACCGAAGGCAAAAACACGCTGGCAGTTTCACCCGGTTGGCGTGATCGCACGAATCGACCAATGGCCTGAGCAAAGAACAAGGGAGTGGCAGAGGAGGTAGCATACACGCCAACTGCGAGACGCGGCACGTCCACCCCCTCAGAAACCATGCGTACCGCGACCATCCACTGATCGGTGCTGGCAGAAAATTCTTCAATCCGCTCTGAGGCACCAGGTTCATCGGATAGAATCACCGCCACTGGAGTGTCAGACAGTTTCGCCAAGATACGCGCATAAGCCCGAGCAGTGTTTTTATCTGTTGCAATCACTAGGCCACCAGCATCTGGGATGGAGCGGCGAAGTTGCAATAACCGAGTGTGGGCAGCTTGTAGCACTGCTGGAATCCAATCACCTTTGGGATCAAGTGCGGTCTTCCAGGCCCGTGCAGTTTGTTCTGCATTCAGTGGCTCACCAAGTCGAGCGGCAAATTCTTCACCAGCATTGGTGCGCCAGCGTGCCTCCCCCGAATAGGCCAAAAAGACCACAGGGCGCACTACACCATCGGCAAGTGCATCAGCATAGCCATAAGTGTGATCAGCTCGCGAGACCAGATGCCCTTGCCCATCCTCGGTGTACTGGACAAACGGAATGGTGGAATCATCAGAGCGAAATGGGGTGCCAGTCAAGGCCAATCGACGGGTAACATCCCGATAAGCATCCCGAATGCCCTCACCCCAACTTTTGGCATCACCACCGTGGTGAATCTCGTCTAAAATGACCAACGATCGCTTCGCTGTCGCCACTGCGTAGTGCTTGTAGGGGTGCATCGCTACTTGGGCGTAGGTGACCACTACCCCATCGTATTGGGGGTTGACTGCATCGGTATTTTTAAACCGAGGATCCAAGGAAAGACCTACTCGAGCAGCAGCTTCCGCCCATTGCACTTTAAGGTGTTCGGTTGGCACTACAACAATGATTCGGTCAACAGTCCGGCCTTGTTTCAGTTCTGTCGCTACCCGCAACGCGAAAGTGGTTTTACCTGCCCCTGGCGTTGCAACAGCGAGGAAATCTTGTGGCTTTTGATCGAGGTATTTCGTCAACGCTTGGCGCTGCCAAACGCGAAGATCGCTGCTCACTATTTACGAAGGCTCCTATAAACTCGTTCACAATCAGGACAAACTGGGGATCCAGGCTTGGCTTGTTTGGTCACGGGGAAGGTTTCGCCACATAACGCCACCACCATCTTGCCCGAGACTGCAGACTCGACAATTTGGTTCTTCTTTACATAGTGGAAGAACTTTGGGGTGTCATCATCGGTGAAAATATCTTCTTTGATATCAGGGCGTTCAATGGTTTTACTACTTGTAGTCACCCCACCATTTTGCCCCACGTTCGCCGTTCAACGCCAAGCGGGTCTAGTTTAGAACTATGGCATTTGGTGAATCAACAGCTCACGGCAATGGCGGCGAGAATTCCCATTCTTGGTCTGCCAATGACCACCGCCAGTCATATGCTAGCGCTAAAAACTCCTCCACATCCCAACCTGATGATGCCCATATCATCGACCACCATGACGAGGAACTGCCCAAACAACCAGTTGGTGCTTGGGGTGGCATTGGAAAAAGAATCCGCCGAACAGTTTTCCGACAAGAAGTAGCACTGATAACTACTGCCTCCTATTCACCGACTGAAAATCGGAGGAAACGCGAGAAGCAATATATGTGGATTCAAGGCGTGCGTATTCCCTTCTTATTACTGTCTGCCTTGACCTATCTTTGGTTGGAAAACCCATGGCTTTCTGCGGTGTTGTTTATTGTTTCAGTACCACTGCCATGGATTGCGGTTGTGATTGCTAATGGAATTGGTGAACCTCGTGACCCGCGCGCGCCCACTATATACAAACCAGCCTTAGCCAGAGCTCAGCAGGAGAATGCCCATCAGATTGCATCACAACCACACCATCCTGCTCTCCCCCAGACACAGCAATCAGATGACAGTCAAACACCGTAATCATTAACAATTGGGTTAAGCTGCAAACGCTTGAGTTCCATTTGCTAGGAGTATTTCGGTGACTTTTCTCCCACCTGATTGTGCCGTCACATTGGCCAACACCCTGCGCCACTATGGCTATGATATCGCCACGATTTCCCAGTTTCTCGGCCCAGAGAATTGGGCCGCCCTGCGGCGTGGCGAACCTGCAGCAGTTGCATGGGCTTTGACTAAGCAACTAGAAAATCCGCTGGCTCGATTAATCCAGGTTTTTCTACTCCATGACCCCATTGACTACCACCAGATTGTCACGATATTGGGTGAGAAATTGAGTGCACAACTACTAGAAATCGGGGTACTAGGTCCACGCTCTCACTTGTCTGGCGATCCACAAGATCAAGGCATCACCGCGCTTATCGACGTCCAACCGCATCTCATTAATGAGGTAGAACAGTTAGTGTTTTCCGATGTAGATGCTTCTATGATTGCCAACTACATCCCGGGCCGCGATCATGTGTTAGGTATTGGCGCAGCAAGCCTCTCACTTTTAGCAACCACCCCGACAAACCCAGTGGAATCAGTTTTAGATTTAGGTACCGGTTCAGGTGTCCAAGCCTTAGCACAGACAAACTGTGCGACAACAGTGGTGGCCACTGATATTCATGCCCGCGCCTTAGATTTTGCTGCTGCCACTTTTGCTGCCGCCAACGTGACTGTAGATATGCTTGCTGGTCCTTGGTTTGAACCAGTGTCTGGTCGTACATTTGACCGGATCGTTGCCAACCCGCCATTTGTCGTAGGTCCACCAGAAATATCAAAGATCTATCGCGATTCTGGACTGGAACTTGATGGGGCAACTGCCAAAGTAGTTAGTGAATCAGTAGAACACCTCAATGCCGGTGGCATGGCGCATTTATTGGGTGCTTGGGTGCACAAAACTGATAGTTCATGGCAAGCTCGGGTTGCTTCCTGGTTACCTGATACTGGAGTTGCGGCATGGATACTACAACGAGATGTGGTTGATCCGGCAATCTATGTTGATACCTGGTTGCGGGATGAGTCAATTGATCCCCGCTCAGCAGCTGGTCGAAAAAAGGCGCAGGCGTGGTTGGAATTTTTTGCGCAATCGTCAGTTACTGCCATTGGATTCGGCTTCATTGCAGTTCAGCGGCTTGCTGATGAGCACCCCAGTGAGATTCTAGTAGAGGAAATGCCTCAAGCTTTCGAAGGTACGTTGGGGGCAGAAGTTATTGAGTACTTTCACCGAGCAGAATGGCTACGGACTCAAGATCCTGAATCGCTATGGAATGCACAATTCATGCTCCGACCTGGGGTGGCCAAAGAGGAAGTGTTTCTGGCCGATACAGAAGCACAGGTCGGATTCCAGCCGGTGGTGCTACGGCTGAGTCGAACCGATGGACCTCGGTGGTCACATGAGGTTGACACACATGTAGCAACCATTGTGGCAGGCTTGCACCCACAGGGTTTATCGTTGGGCGAAACAGTGGAGTTGTATGCGCTAGCCCACGGATTAGAAGAGGAAACTATACGTCAAGATTTTCTCACAATCGTCGTTGACTTAGTTCGCCATGGCCTGCTGCTCCCCACAGAGCTCATGAGTGACAATGACATCAATAAGTAGAAAGGCAACTGATGAAGGCCGTGTTGACTCGGGTAACCCAAGCGCAAGTAACCGTCGATGGAGAGGTTGTTGGTGAGATTGATTGCCCAGAGACCTGCGGCATCCTTGCTCTCGTGGGCGTTGGTCGAGCAGATGCTCCAGATGCGTGGGAAACAATGGTTCGAAAAATCGCAGAGCTACGAATTTTACCAGACGAGAAATCAGTGCTAGACGTGGGAGCGCCAGTACTTTTGGTCAGCCAATTTACTTTGATGGGCCGTACCGCCAAAGGTCGTCGCCCTTCTTGGTCCGATGCCGCTCCTGGAACAGTAGCCAAACCTGTGATCGAGTTAATTGCCGAGGGGCTACGTAATCTAAATATCACTGTTGCCGAAGGCAAGTTTGGCGCCATGATGGAGGTTTCTTCAGTCAATCATGGGCCAGTAACAGTCATTGTGGAATGCTAATCCCGCCCCTATGTTCCCAGAAAAACGAGGCTAGGGCGTCGAAAAGCTAACCACCACCCAAGCAGCATATTTAATACCTACCCCTATTAAGGCGCTTATCCAACTTTCGGCTATGGTTTTGAATAAAAAACTGCTAGACTCACTTCCAATTAGTGTCCGCAATAGTTCTCACAATCACAACCTAAAAGTTACTTTATGTCGGTGACGGGATCAGTTTTACCGCCACAATGCATGAAATTCTTCGATATTGGAACTTTCTTCTCCAGCAGTGCGTTGTGTAAGTGAAAGCATTGCCATTGCGAAGGAGGCTCCAACATGACCAGCTCTGCGGTTAAAAAAGTTGAAAAGAAAACTAGGGCAAATTCCAAAACCACTGATGCGGAGATTGCCCCACTAGCAGAGCTTGAGGCAATGGATAGTATTGATCTTCTTGACGAATCTGGAGATGAGGACTCTGGCTCTCGCCGAGGACATAATAATGACAATCCATCCGCCGACTTGGTGCGTGTGTATTTAAATGGAATTGGCAAAACCGCACTATTGACCGCTGAGGATGAAGTCCGTCTCGCCCAAACAATCGAAGTCGGGTTATATGCCGAATACCTACTCACCGACTCGCCAGAACCAATGACCCGAGCCATGAAACGGGACTTGAAGGTATTAGTCAAAGAGGGCCGCAAGGCCCGCTCTCACCTACTTGAAGCAAACCTTCGCCTCGTAGTGTCCTTAGCAAAGCGCTATACCGGTCGCGGCATGCCCCTGTTGGATTTGATCCAAGAAGGCAATCTTGGATTGATCCGGGCCATGGAAAAATTTGATTACTCCAAAGGATTTAAATTTTCCACCTATGCCACTTGGTGGATCCGCCAAGCAATCACTCGTGGTATGGCAGATCAATCTCGCACCATTCGCCTCCCAGTTCACCTAGTAGAACAAGTCAATAAACTATCGCGGATCAAGCGTGAGATGTATCAACAATTAGGTCGCGAAGCCACTAACGAAGAGTTAGCTGAAGAATCCGGCGTAGACCAATCCAAAATTGAACTACTCCTACGCCAGTCCCGCGATCCAGTCAGCCTCGATATGCCAGTCGGGGCAGACGAGGAAGCCCCACTGGGTGACTTCATCGAAGATTCCGAAGCAGCTGATGCAGAATCTGCTGTTGTTGCATCCCTACGGCACGCAGATATTCGCGAAGTAATTGCCACCCTAGAAGACCGAGAACAAGATGTGATTCGGATGCGTTACGGCCTTGATGATGGAGTGCCCCGAACACTCGATCAAATCGGTCGACGCTTCGGACTATCCCGGGAACGAGTCCGTCAAATCGAACGCGAGGTCATGCGTAAGCTTCGCGACGGCGACCGTGCCGATAAATTGCGAGAATACGCATATTAACCTACTGATTTTCCCACTACTCACCCCCGCCATCCACTTAGGTTTTGGCCGGGGGTTTTCACACAAATATTCTCCCGCCTCGGTACAAACAGCAGCATGCTCTCGAACATTTCACCGACTGCGATAACAACACCACCTCCTTAAGGGGCCTGAAATCCTCTACAATGGTGACGCAAAGCTAAAAAGCAATAATTTATGTCACAATATTGTTTAGTGGAATAAAGAAGCTGCACCATGGCAGTTGCGAAATAAAATGAGTAAGAAAGGCTCTTGTAGTGAAAGATCTGGTAGACACCACTGAGATGTACCTCAGGACCATTTACGAACTAGAAGAGGAAGGCATTATCCCGCTGCGCGCGAGAATTGCTGAGCGCCTAGAGCAATCTGGTCCTACAGTCAGTCAAACCGTAGCTCGGATGGAACGTGATGGACTCGTTGTGGTAGCAAACGACCGTAGCCTTCAGATGACCCCCGAAGGTCGCAGCTTAGCTACGGCGGTTATGCGTAAGCATCGGCTCGCCGAACGGTTATTGACCGATATTATCGGGCTAGATATTAACAAGGTTCATGAAGAAGCATGCCGGTGGGAACACGTCATGAGTGATGAAGTAGAGCGCCGCCTCATTGAGGTTTTAGATATCTATGATCGTTCCCCCTTTGGCAATCCGATCCCCGGTCTAGCAGCACTGGGAGTACAGCAAGACCAACCAGTCGAACCAGGGATCCGCACCATTGACACCGAAGAAAGCGACATCGCTCGCAAAGTACGAGTGGTACAAATCAACGAGATTTTACAAGTCGATCCAGAACAGTTCAATGCCCTGTTGCGTGCCGGAATCAGCGTTGGCTCTGAAGTTGATTTTGAGCATCGAGACGGTTTGATTCGACTCACTAATGGCGAGAATTCAGTGGACCTAGACGATGACCTCGCTCACGCGGTGCGAATCGAAGAGCTCTAACCCTCACGACCAAAAAATTCGGAATATAGTGGCACTCAGATAGTGCCACTTTTTATTATTTTCTAAAAATAACAAGCACTACCAACAACACTACGAAAGGCAACGATGAAGCT
>JBHACV010000164.1:0-49427 GCA_041854705.1 Corynebacterium sp. | reverse complement strand
CTGGAATAGGGCTTGTGGTACACCGGTAATAGTGGAATTTTCGCCAGTACCAAATTCGAGTCTCGGTAGGTAGAGCGCTAACCATACACATATAACCAGTGCCGGAAGATAAAACTTGCGCTTGTTGGAGCCGATGCCATCACGAACTAAAAGAAGTACCACGGCGATTGGCAGGATGGTCAGGGCCTTTTCGGTGAAAAACAATCCTGCGACTAATACTGCAGTAGCGCCTAAGCTGGAGTTACGAACCAGCAATAGGAGGACGCCAGCGCAGGCGAGTTGCCAAGCGTAGGCATTTAAGGCGGCGGACCACCAGCCAGCGGCATCCATAAGGAAGGGGGAGAAACTAATGAGTGAAAGTCCCAGCAGCTGGACGATAGGACGATCAGGTATCAAAGCTCGTAATGTTATTGTCCAGGTGATAAAACTGGCTAAAGTCAGCACAATAATGATGAGCGCCGGAACCCACCACTGTAATGGTGCTGCTTTAGCTACCAGCGTTTGCACCAGTATTGACCCCGGCATGAGGTGATTGTCATAAAGTTCAAAGATGGTGCTGGGGCTCAACGTGGCATAACGCGCGGGAATCACCAAGTCATCCCAATAGAAGCTACGCTGCGAAAGCTGTGTAGCTCGAACCACAAGAAGGATGGCCCCCAGAATCCAAACGACAGGTAGGCTTCGCTTATTTTCGCGTGACGACGCCATAAGGGAGGAGGCGTGGGAAGAAAGCTGTGGGCTAAGACTCATCGATGTCCCAGGGTACTCTGGCTTGAGGTGGGTTGGGTTAGATCATGCCCTAAAGGGGTGAGGTGTATGGAAATTGGCGGAATATCGAAGAAGTAAACACATTATTTTAGTCTGCTCTGAAGCTTCCTAGGTTTTGTTCTTAGGTGTTTACCCTGTAACGGCAAAGCCTTGGTACGCATTGACTCTGACAACGCTCGTCCCACGATCTTTCAGGAGGATACGTCGGTAACCAACGCTGTGTACACAAACCCCTTGGCGGTGCGGATGTGGGTAATGTCAGCCTCTTATAGCTGGAAGCTTATTCAGCTGATGGGAAAATGAATAATGTTTCCAGTCTGGTTATTCTCTTAGCGTTCAAATAGCTTTACTTTGTTGCGCTTTTCCCTTGAATGAGCTTCCCGGCTCGAACCATGGGTTTTAAAGTTATTTACTAGGCCAAGGTGGGAATTAACTACTTTTGGTTTGCGTGTGATCACCGGAGATTTTCCCTTCCCTTTATCAAACACATCTGCTAATCGCATCAGCCGTGCGGTTAGCTTCCGACCAATAGTAGCTCCTTCTTGGCTAAGTGCGTGCCACATCTTTCGTACCCAATGCACGCATGTCTAGGCATGCAGTCGGCGGATTAGTTCCACTAAAACAGCGACACGCATCACCCTAACGCTTATGTCTCGGGGTTTAAATTGGTGATGACCGCAAGCAGTGATGAACCCGCCTTTGCGATGAATTTTTAACATCTGGCAGATGAGCTCAATCAAGAAACGATCGTGATACTGGTCAATGAAAACGATCATTTCTTAATGTTGTAGATCGAGTATTGGGCACGAAAAAGCTGAGGTTTTTCAATCACTCATTAGTGTCCCGAAATTCTTAGTTTTCCGTCGTGGCTTGGCGTTTTCCGCGATGATATTTGTTTCCTCGTGTTGAATGCGGCCACTGCACCTAGTCTACTACTACCACTGGCATACAGTGCGTCAAGACATTCCAAGCTTCGGCGCCATGGCTTGACATGCAACCTATAACAAGACCTTCTCTCAGTAAGGGTGTGATCCTCGATAAGGCGAATGACGTGATCCTTGGTGTCTTGGTCAAGCTTCTTTGGCATATTCCAGATTTCCTCATCTACTCAAACGAAACAAAACCTAGAACACTTCATGAGGGGTAAGAAAAGGACGTGCTCTAGGTTTTCCGCTTAAGTTGGGTGGGGGATCTATGTCATGCCAATAAAATTCGATAAGGACAAGATGTTCAAAGATCGTACAGTGTGTCTTTAACCGCAGAAATCTTGATGGGGGATCTCAATGAAGCTGAGAATGTGGCAGCAAATAAAAATATGTGAAGAAAAACACGTAGTTACCACAAATGTAACTCTCGCCTCTTGGTTTATTTTATGTTACTTGGCTTGCTTTTTTGAGTAAATAGAATAATTACTATTTTTCTTCTGTGGTAATCTGGTTTGATTTGAAATTTTCTGTGCGCATGGAACAGAAAATAGGGTGACTGATTCATGTCTTGAGTTGGTGAAAGATTGGACGGCAAAATATATAGTCTAACATATAGTAATCTCAGGTTCTAGAGTTATTTTTTGAATAAAATTATGGTCATTGCGGTGTGGTCGGTTGTGATGCAACAGTGGGGTTTGTACGCAGTAAGTCGAGATCTTAGGAGGAAACGATGGCGTACAAAAACCTAAGGTGTAGGGCGCTAGCGGTGGGGGCGGTACTTAGTTTAGGTGTATGCTTGCCACTTCAGTCTGTTGTCTACGCCCAGGAAGATTCGCACTCTCAAACACCAGAACTTGCTAATGCTGTGAGCGAAGCAGTTGCTGGAACCCCAAGTTCTGGTGGTGAAATTGCAAGTGTAAAATCTGGGGACGGGTTTGCAGCTCAGTCTGATGATTTCAAGGTTGGTATTCCAGAAAATTCTTCAGATAGTATCACTGTTACTAAAGAATCCATTGGTGGGGTGGAAAAGGCTGTTGCTATTGGGGTGGGTGGGGAAGGGGGTCAGGTTGGCGAGCTTGCGCCAGATGGATCGGTGGTTTATAACGGTGAAAGTGGTGTGAGTCAGACAGTTCAGGCCACAGAAGGTGGTGTTCGGATCCATAACATCATTCAGTCTGACCAAGCCCCAACTGAGTTTGTGCATAAGTTGGATTTGCCGAATGGTGCGCGACTGGTCAAGGCATCAGAATTAGAGTTGTCAGGTGAAGATGCTGAGAATGCGACCGTGGAGCTCCAAGAAAACCAAGGTGCTGCCAATGAGGGTATTGATCCAATCTTGATCGTTGATCAGGATGATAAGTTGATTGCAGGTTTTGGTGAAGCATGGGCAAAAGATGCATCTGGAGCTGATGTGCTGACAAGTTACGAGATTCGTGACGGGGCACTTGTTCAGAAAGTGGATCATCAACTCCAAGATGTGCAATATCCAGTAGTTGCAGATCCGTACCTTTTCATTGACCTGGTCAAGTCGGCCAATTGGGTTGAGCATGATGAAGGTTGGACGCTAGAAGTAGTTCCAACTGGATGGGCACGAGCTCACTCTTTCTCACGCCCTTCGATAAGCTACCTTGTGGGTTCTCTTGGTTGGGATGAACTGTACGATAAGTACAAGGATGAAGGCCGAGGAATTAAGACTAATCTCGGTGGGATGCGTGATCAGTGGATTTGCCACCAGCAATTAGTTGGTGTTCGTGCGCCGAGGAAAGAGACTTGGAATCTTGATGAATGGCGTCCTGATGTGGGTTATATAGAAACTGTCAATACGCAGTGTAATCCAGGCGGTACCCGTTTCTTTGATTGAGATCTGATAGCAAGAATACTTTTGAGCACGTAGCTAAGCTACGTGCTCAAAAGTATTCTGTGTTGCTTTGTGGTTTTACATGCCGCGTTAATGACAAGTTTCGGGCAGCTGGTTTTGTGTGGAATCCTTGTTGCGGCAAACTGATTTCGCCATGAATTTCAAGGTCCCATTTTACGACCTCGCAATGAATATACTGCAGAGGTAATAAAACAGAAGATACTTGCGAGCACAAGTAGTAGTGATTCACCAGCAAAGGATGTTGATTTGGGGGCTGGTTCTACGGCTTCATTTGCCTCGAATATTACTCCCGATGCCCACCAGAAATATGAAAATGAAATAATCCCGATTGCTAGGCTTCCAACCATTAGCCAGTGGACTAACTGTGAAGGTGTTCCTGCATAAAACATTGCTGCAGTTAGGAAAACTAGAACAAAAGGTGCAAAAAGGAGTGGGAAAAAGGGGAAGATCATGAAGGCCCCTACCAGTGCTAACCATGAAATCAGTGCACGTATGACTCCATATCCACCTAGAAGGTAGGAACCAATGTCGCGAAGCCTCATTCGGATTGACATGGACATGGCTGTTTTGGCAAATTGTCGCCGTTCGGTTTTGTCTGTCAATTGATAAAATTCGGCGTGCCACTCTTCGGAATACCGCTGAGAAAATTTATTGGGCAAAAGATGAACAGCCCTTGTGAGTAGTCGGTATTCTTTATCGGTATTGTCGGCATGCTGCATATTATTCCTCCTTAGGAATGGGTTGGATGCCTAATTTTAGTTTTTGTTCTACCCACTTTCTGCCGATGGTGGTAAGCGAATAAAGTCGTCGTCTAGGTCCAGGGCGGGATTCGCTTACATCCCAGTGTGATGACACATATCCTCCTCGTTCTAGTCGGTCGAGTAAGGGGTACACAGTTCCGGTGGGCCGTTTCGATAGTCGCGAAAGTTGTAGTCCCCAAATATCGTCAGTTGCTATATAAAGTTGATATAGGACATCTTTTGTAGCGGGGGTCATCCGAAGGTACATGCTCACATCCTAACTCTATATAGATTGACTAGGTTAGTCAAGGATTGAGTGAGGCAATTAGCAAGCAGAGTGTGAGAGGTGGTAGATGCTATTGACTAACTTGTTGTCCAGAAGCTTGTCTATATGGACTATGACTGAAACGCAAAAACCAGCCTCCTAGTAGAAGGCTGGTTTTAGCTACAGGCTACTTCTTTAATCCATCAATGATGGCATTGAAGTCGGCAGAAGGACGCATGACCTTCACAGCTTTTTCGCTGGGCTGGTAGTAACCACCCAAATCGGCTGGTTCGCCTTGAACCGCCAGCAATTCGGCATTGATCTCATCGGACTTGGCAGTTAGTTGTTCAGCAACTGGTGCGAAGATAGCAGCCAGTTCGGCATCCTCAGTCTGGTCGGCTAGCGCCTGTGCCCAAGCAGTTGCGAGGAAGAAGTGGGAGCCACGGTTATCAATCTCGTTCACCTTGCGGGACGGGGACTTATTTTCGTCAAGAAGCTTTTCGGTTGCGGCGTCGAGGGCGTCGGCAAGCACGGCTGCTTTAGCGGTGCCACCAGTGTTGGCGATGTGCCGCAGCGATTCCGCAAGCGCGAGGAATTCACCAAGGGAGTCCCAGCGTAGGTGATTTTCTTCTTGGACCTGCTGAACGTGCTTGGGAGCAGAACCGCCAGCACCAGTTTCAAACAAGCCACCACCTGCCATGAGTGGCACGATAGACAGCATCTTTGCAGAGGTACCCAGCTCCAAGATTGGGAACAGATCTGTGTTGTAATCACGCAGCACATTTCCGGTCACCGAAATAGTGTCTTTGCCTGCGCGGATACGCTCGATGGAAACCTTGGTGGCTTCCACTGGAGATAGGATTTCAATGTCGAGCCCCTCGGTGTCATGGTCTTTGAGGTATTTCTTGACCAGCGCAATGAGGTTACGGTCGTGTCCACGCTCTGGATCCAACCAGAAAATAGCCTTCATACCGGAAAGGCGAGCACGGGTGACGGCAAGCTTGACCCAGTCTTGGATTGGAGCGTCCTTGGTTTGGCAAGCACGCCAGATATCGCCAGCCTCGACATCATGCTCAATGAGCACATCACCAGCAGAATTTACAACTTGGACCTTGCCATCAGTTGCGATCTTGAAGGTCTTATCGTGGGAACCGTATTCTTCAGCCTTTTGTGCCATTAAACCAACGTTGGGGACAGTGCCCATGGTTGCGGGGTTGAATGCACCGTTGGCGCGGCAGTCCTCAATGACGGCTTGATACACACCGGCATAAGAAGAATCAGGGATGACTGCGAGGGTGTCTTGCTCTTCACCTTCGGCGTTCCACATGTGGCCAGAGGTACGGATCATGGCAGGCATAGATGCATCAACGATGATGTCAGAAGGAACATGCAGGTTGGTGATGCCCTTATCGGAATTCACCATTGCTAATGCAGGGCCATTGGCTAGGCCAGCTTCGAAAGCGGCCTTGATCTCAGCACCGTTTTCGAGGGAATCGAGACCGGAGTAAATAGCAGCAAGTCCATTCTCACCATTGAGGCCATTTGCTTCCAGTACATCGCCGTACTTGTCGAAGACATCAGCAAAGTAGGCACGCACTACGTGGCCAAAGATAATTGGGTCAGAGACCTTCATCATGGTGGCCTTTAAGTGGGTGGAAAACAGTACACCCTCTTCTTTTGCGCGAGCGACTTGGTTGGCTAGGAATGCATCGAGTGCCTTGGCAGACATATAGGTGCCGTCAATGACCTCGTCAGCAAGTACCTTCAGGTCAGATTTGAGTACAGTTTCGGTGCCATCAGTAGCAATGTGCTTGATCGTAAGCACATCATCAGCAGGGATAATGACGGACTTCTCGTTGTGGCGGAAGTCACCAGCATCCATGGTGGCTACGTTGGTCTTGGAGTCAGCAGTCCATACCCCCATGCGGTGGGGGTTCTTCTTAGCGAAGTTCTTTACCGCAATCGGAGCGCGACGGTCGGAATTCCCCTCACGCAGTACTGGGTTAACAGCCGAGCCTTTGACTGCATCATAGCGAGCGCGGATGTCTTTTTCCTCGTCCGTTACAGGTGCATCGGGGTACGCAGGCAGTGGGAAACCTTGGCTTTGCAGTTCGGCGACAGCTGCCTTGAGCTGTGGCACAGAAGCAGAAATGTTTGGCAGCTTGATGATATTCGCTTCTGGCGTCTTTGCCAGTTCGCCTAGAGCGGTGAGAGCGTCTTCGACGCGTTGATCCTCAGAAAGATACTCTGGGAACTGCGCGAGGATGCGGCCAGCCAGAGAAATATCGCGGGTTTCAACCTCAACGCCTGCGGTAGAAGCAAAAGCCTCAACGATGGGCTTCAGCGACAGAGATGCGAGAAGCGGAGCTTCATCGGTGCGGGTCCAAATGATTTTAGCCATGAGTCTCCTATTCAGGGTGTAAGTACAGTTGCTCAGGATACACTGAGAATGTCGCATTACGCAGCCTTTTTACACTTTTAGCAGTACAAGCGTCCTGTTTTGGGGGTGCTTGGGGGTGTTGCCTGCGATGAAAACCTTTAGGGGAGGTTTGGGGGTAGCGTAGGTGAGCTCAGTAGTGAGTCGGTGTATTTGATAATGGTGCTAATTGGGGCGGTTAGACATAATCGAGCTGCTTTTTAGCGTGCTGGTAAGTGGCTTTGGCGCTTGCAGGCTGGTGAGGCAGCTTGATTCCAGCTGAAGCTAGGTGCACACCGTCTGGGCAGCTTGATTCCACTCCAGTACGGGCTTGATTCTTGCGTGATGGCCCATTTCTCGCCAATGTTCCACGCTATTTGGAAGAATCAAGCTGTCATTCCTGTATTTACCCCAGTATTACTGTTTCTCTGAACATGGTTTAGCAGCTTGATTCTGAAAATCTAGGTTAAATAGAGGATATGAATCAGCAAGCGGAGCCACAAGTGGCATTAATTACTGGGGTCTCCCGTCGTGGTGGCATCGGTTTTGCCATCGCATCAAGGTTGGCGCAGCAGGGTTTTCATCTCGTGTTGCATCATTATTCGCCTCACGATACTGAACAGCCGTGGGGTGGTGACCAAATCTCGGAGGTAATGGCAGCGGTTCGGGCGCAATTGCAGCCGCGGCGCAGATTGATTGATATGAGTGTTGATTTGAGCAAACCTAATGCACCAGCGGTGTTGTTTGCTACAGCAGTCCGAGAGTTTGGTTGGGTTGATGTCCTAGTTGCCAACCATGCCCGATCTGGTGGTGACGGCTCATTATCTGAGGTCACCGCGGATATGTTGGATACACATTGGGCGGTCAATGCGCGCTCTTCGATCCTGTTAGCGCAGGGGCTAGCAAATGCCCATCGTCCGAAGACCCCTGGCCGTATTGTCTTTTTAACCTCTGGTCAAGAGTTGGGGCCAATGCCTGGTGAGATTTGCTATGCAGCGGCAAAGGCGTCGCTGGCAGGGATCACCAAAACCATTGCGTATGAGCTCGCACCACAGGGTATCACGGTCAATGCGGTCAACCCAGGTCCAGTGGACTCTGATTCCCATGTCACCGATGAGATGCGGGAACAGCTCAAAGATAGGTTTCCCTTTGGCCGATGGGGTGAGCCTGATGACCCTGCGCGTCTTATCGCTTGGCTAGTCTCCGATGATGGACGCTGGGTAACCGGACAAGTGCTCAACTCAGAAGGCGGATTTGTGCGGTAATCAGGCACCTTTATTAGTGGGACCGGTTTGGTCCAGTACTGGACCAAAATTATGCCTTGCCTGCAGCACAACAGTTTTGATTGTGCGCGATCGCTTGGAGTCTTTTGCAGAATTCTAGGGTGATGCACTTTTCTGGAATCGAGCTGCTAACCTCACTCTCTATAGCGCCAGAAGATGCCCCAACCCCAGAAAAGCAGCTCGATTGAACACGAGTGCACCATCACACCATAAATCGCACTCTAAACTGATGGTTAGTCCTATGAATGGTGCTGGGTTAGAGTAGATACCATGCTGATTACCACCATCAATGTCAATGGCATCCGTGCCGCTTGTAAAAAGCGCAGTGAAGAGAATCTCGGTTTCAATCCTTGGCTGATTGAACGGGATCCAGATGTTGTTTTGTTGCAGGAAGTCCGTGCCACTGAAGAAGAGGCGCGCACCGCACTTGCGCCAGTCATCGATGCTGGTTGGCACTACTATGCAGCACCAGCGGCGGTGAAGGGGCGCGCTGGAGTGGGTATTCTGTCAAAGCAAGAACTGAGTGATGTTCGCATTGGCATCCCGAAGTTTGAAGATGCTGGACGCTATATCGAGGGGACTATTGATGGGGTGACCGTGGCTTCCTTGTATTTACCTTCAGGCGCGGCACAGACTGAAAAGCAAGATGAAAAGTATCGTTTTCTTGATGTTTTCGAGAAGTTCCTTACGGAAGCAGTGGCAGAAAAAGATCAAATGGTGATTGGTGGAGACTGGAATATCTGTCACCGAGAACAGGATCTAAAGAACTTCAAAACTAATCGAGACTCCTCAGGCTTCTTGCCGGATGAGCGCGCCTTTATGGATGCGGTTTTCGGTACTTTCCCAGATGAAGAATCCCAAATTACCGGGGCTGGGGAATGGGCAGGGGCGGTGAAGTATCGCAGCAGGCGGCGTCGAAAAGCGGCGGTGGAACCGCAGTGGTTTGATGTAGCGCGGCGGCTTCAGCCAGAGGATGCGCCTTACACGTGGTGGACCTATCGGGGACAGGCATTTGCTAACAATGCGGGATGGCGGATTGATTATCAAGCGGTGACCAAAGCAATGTTGGAGCGTGCGGAATCGGCGGAAGTGTTCAAGGCGCAAGACCACGCCATGCGGTGGAGTGACCATGCGCCACTGACAGTGCACTATAATTAAAAACTATGCGTATTAAGGGAATTCTTTTACTTGTATTAGGTGTTGTGCTACTGGTGGTAGGGTATTTGTTGTCAGGTGGTCAGAATATCAATGCGATCCTTGGTGCCCTCGGGTATGCAATGGGTGCCGCTTCAGTGGTAGCTTCGCTGCCGTTCTTGTTTGGCAAGCCGTATCCGACTGCCTGACGGAGCTGCAATCCTAGTTGAATGGGGAAAGTAGTCTGATCCCTGAAACTCGGCAGTTTATTCAGGGGTCGTCTACACTGTTTGCTTATGACTGATACGGCATCCACCCCCAAAAAGCAGCGAGTTCTGTCCGGGATTCAGCCCACCGCTGATTCCTATCACCTTGGAAATTATTTGGGTGCCCTCAAGCAATGGATCAATCTGCAAGACGAGTTTGAAGCGTTCTATTTCATTCCTGATTTGCACGCCATCACTGTTGACCAAGATCCCAAAGAATTGCGAAAGCGGACTGTGGCAGGGGCAGCGCAGTTGCTGGCCTTGGGGATCGACCCCGAACGTTCAGCATTGTTTGTTCAGTCCCATCTGCACGAGCATGCGGAGTTGGCTTGGGTGTTGACCTGCCTGACTGGTTTTGGTGAGGCTGGCCGTATGACCCAGTTCAAAGACAAGTCTGCTAAGCAGGGGGCAGACCGCACTTCGGCGGGGCTTTATACCTACCCCATGTTGATGGCAGCTGATATCTTGCTGTATCGACCGCAGTTAGTTCCGGTGGGCGAGGACCAGCGGCAACATCTTGAGCTGACTCGCACGCTGGCTGAGCGCTTCAACTCAAAATATAAGAAAACATTTCCGGTGCCGGAGGCGTTCATTCCGCAAGGTGCAGCAAAGATCTTCGATTTGCAGCAACCAACCGTGAAGATGAGTAAGTCTGCTGAAAGTGACAAGGGGTTGATTAATCTACTTGATGATCCGAAGATTTCAACCAAACGCATCCGCAGCGCAGTGACCGATAATGAGTCTGAGATCCGTTATGATGTGGCAGCCAAGCCAGGTGTATCAAACCTATTGGTTATCCAGTCGTCTTTGACCGGTACCAGCATCGATGACCTCGTGGCTAGCTATCAGGGGCAAGGGTATGGGGCATTAAAAGCAGATACTGCGGCAGCGTTAGAAGCTTTTGTCGTACCATTGCAGGAGAAGTATAACTTGTACATGTCCGACCGAGCCGAGCTGGAAAATGTATTGGCCAAAGGCGCCGAGCGGGCCCGAGCGGTAGCGTCTCGTACGCTTGCCGACGTTTACGACAGAGTCGGTTTCCTCCCACCGAAACGATAGGTTCTCGATGGTAACGATCACCAATCGCAATCATGATAACGTAGATGAATATGGCATTGAGCGGGCACATCAGAATGAGCTGGGTGTAGTCGATCGATACCGCAAAAAGTGGCCATGGTTTGACCACATCATGCTGATGCAGGATCGGTATTCCACCCTTGGTGGTAGCCAGTTTGCCGCAGGAATTACTTACTTCTCTGTGTTGAGCATGTTTCCGTTGCTCATGTTGGCTTTTGCAGTGGTTGCTACCATCTTGGCCAGTCGGCCAGAGTTATTAGCTGAAATCCAAGATCGAGCAGCGGCACTGTTTGAAGGGTCGTTAGGGGATACCGTCAGAGAGATCATTGCGACTGCAATTGATCAGCGGGGCACCATGTTTGGTATTGGTGGTCTCACTGCATTATGGTCGGGCCTGAGCTGGATGAATAATGTTCGCTATGGGGTGTCTATGATGTGGCGCTACCCGCTGACTGAAGGTAACTTCATTAAGACCAAGGTGCGGGATCTGGGTGATCTTATGACCATTTTCATTTCCATCTTCCTAGCCTTTGTCATTACTGCGGTGGGCAATTCGGATTTGACCATAACCATTTTGACGTGGTTAAAGTTGGATCAGATTCCTGGTATTACTCTGACTACCAATTTAGTGTCATTAGTCTTGGGCTTCTTGGCCAACTATCTGGTGTTTTTCTGGCTATTGAAGATGCTGCCACGTGGTGAAGTGCCAATGAAGTCAGCGTTGCAGGCCAGCTTGATTGGTGCCGTTTCGTTCGAGATTTTCAAACAAGTGGCATCGTGGTATTTTGCTAGCACTCTGAAAAATCCAGCTGGGGCTACCTTTGGTCCGATCATTGGTTTAATGGTCATGTTCTATTTGATCTGGACCATGTTGATGTATTGCACCGCTTGGTGTGCTACGACCAAGGAATCACTGGCGATTGCCCAGCTGGATACCCCTGCCCCTGCGGTGATTAATGTTCGAGAAGAAGTTGGGGATCAAATTCCGCAGAAGCAGACCTTTGGTTTTGGGGTGGCTATTGGGGCAATCACAGCGAGTTTATTATTCCTGCGTCGCCGCTAGTGACTGTTATCTATCTAGGCTTAGCGCTGAAGCTTGGTACAGCCACTAAGCCAAGATTTTCATTAGCTTAAATACTGGCTTAGAACTTAGAGAAGCGCTTAATCAGCATGGTTTCGAGCTGTTTCCAACCTTCGACGTGCTCGGTAAATGGTGGGGTAGGGGTATAACCTGCGCTGCGGGTGGCACCTGTTAGATAAGCAATGTAGTCCTGCATCCGAGGGTTGGTTAGGAAGAAGGAGTTCACCGAGTCATCGGCGGCCCAGTCAGCGGCGTCAGCAAGCAATTCATAGGCGCGTAGCAGCTGATCGGAATCGACGTGCTTGGGTCCTTTTTCGATGTCACGGGCAATGCCATTAAAGGAATAAACATTGTCATCGTGGACCGAGACGTTCAAATCACCAGCATTAGCGGCGGTCATGACTTCTTCCCACGTGGACACGGTGGCTAGGTCATGGTCATCGTGTTCGACCAGCCACCGTACCAATGCCTTGGCGGAAGAGAATGTGAAGATTTCACCGTATTTGCCGAGGAAAACTGGGCGGGCTTGGACATAGGTTCGTAAGGTGTAGACTGTGCGGCCGTCGATCGAGATTTTAATTGGATCGATACCTGCTTTGGCCCAGACAGTGGTGTCATAAGGGTCAACTTTTTCCGCTTCTTCTTTCTTGCGGGCTTCTGCAGCTTTTCGTGCTTCTTCGGCTGCGGTTTCGGCATCTTTAATGGCTTGTTTCGCTTCGGCTACCGCATCATCATCGTCGAGTTGTTTGATGGTGATGGTTTCATCGAGGGCGTCGATCACTTTATCCCAGTTGACTAGGATGACGCGGCCGATTGCACTCCACTCTGATAGCCCATTGGGGCCGGAGAAGTGCTCAGGGCCGCGTTCGACATTGCTCAGCAGCGAGTGGGAGGAGAAGAACACCATCACATCAGTGGCGTCAGCAACCGATCCTAGGCTACGCGCCAACCGGAAACAGCGCGCCACCGCGTTGACATTGAGGTGGGAGGGGCGTTCCGCCAGAATCGCTGGTACCCCCACAAGATCGAAGTCTTGTTTATCGTTGGGTATTACCCGATCAGCTTCTTCGGCGTGGAATGCGCCCCACTCAGGATGCGACTTTAGGTCGTGCTTGGCATCGGAGTTGAGGAAAACCAAAAGTTCTTCGGGAGAGTTAAAAACATAAATCTCGTCCTCGGCGCCTAAAAAGGCTTGCCATTCGGCACCATGCTCACGCCAGCTAGGCGCCCAAAGCGTATAGAAATCGCCTTCGCTCAGCGACACCTTCACGGGAACAATACCTTTATTAGCCATGAAGATAGATCATAGCGGTTATGTTTCCAATCTCGCACCTAACAAGTTGACTGAATGCTAAGAGGGGCGGTAAAAACCTTTAAACTCCATTCCCATATTGGTAGTGCGCAGTGGACTTTCTTGAACGGGGTTACCAGCTTCGATGATTTGACCGTTCCCAGAGTACATGGCGACATGGCCATTCCATACCACTAGATCACCGGGGATTAATTCGTCTTGACTCACCTGCTGACCTACATTTTGATGTTCGGCTAACCGTGGTAGTTCCACCCCAGCCTGCCGCCACGCCCACTGCGTGAGACCAGAACAGTCGAAGCCATTGGTTGTGGTGCCACCCCAAACATACGGGGTGCCTAATGCTGAACGTGCTGCTAACACCGCTTTTTCACCTTTAGCTGTCTGCTCGGCTGAAGCGTGTCCATTCGATGGCTGATAGGAGGCATTGACAAACTCTCCCTCTTTATCGTGTGCCCTACCCATTACTTCATGTGGGGTAGGGTCATCGCGCTTGTATTGGTCTGGGGTGGCGGCATCATAGGTTAATGCGGAGGGAGTACTTGCGATTTCTTCTAGTCGTCTTGTTTGCGGATCTAGGCGATACTCCAAGTTCTCCAAGGTGAGCATGGCCTTGTCTAAAAACTCCTGCGGAAGCTGCTTAAGTGATAAAGCAGCGGAGAAACTCACAGCCGGATTGGGATTGAATGCCAATGGTAATAACCCTGCGACTTGTTGGAGGAACTGTTGCCCAAGTGTTTCCAATTCTCGTCGAGTGCTGTCGAATTCCACCAATGCATGGGAAACGATTCGTAACACTTCAGTGCTGTCATTGTGTAGGGATTGATGTTCTCGCTCGAAATTGCTTAGGTTATTGCCAAACACTGCGGCCAATTCCACCATTTGGTTGAAATCTGGCACTGCAGGCAGGGATACTGGTTGAGCCGGAGGCATGAGTTCGTCAAGAAGCTGGAGAAAATCGCAGACATTAATCATAATTGGTCAAACTCTCGGGCAAATGTGGCATCGGAGATTTCCGCCTGCCTCAGGTAATACAGGGTTTTAGTAACTGCATCGTCAACATAACGGCATTGGGAACTGGCTCGGTGGGCCAATGACTCCAAAGCGGAGTTCAAAGCGGTAATAAAGGGTCCAGCTCCTGGTAATTCCTCTCCCGGTAGATAGGAGGTATGAATTGGAGTGGCGGCTTTGCGGTTTAGATCGGTGGCTAGTGAGCGAGCATGAGCGAGATTTAGTTCCATACTTAGTTAGACTGTAAAAATCTGTGTTTGGTTCCATCCTCGACGAAATCTGTTTAGCGCTACCATAAAAAGCATGGATATTCTGATTGTCGATCATCCGTTAGCAGCATCTCGACTGAGCATTATGCGAGATGAGCGCACCAATAATGCAGCATTTCGAGCGGCACTTTCCGACCTGGGAACCATGCTGATTTACGAGGCGTGCCGAGGCCTTACAGTGGAAAAGTTCCCCCTGAAAACCCCAGTTGCGGATACAGAAGGCATCCGGTTGCAAGATCCCCCGATTGTGGTACCAGTAATTCGAGCTGGGTTGGGCATGGTGGATCCGGCTTTAAAAATGATCCCAGACGCTCAAGTTGGATTTATTGGGCTTGCCCGCAATGAGATTACCCACGAACCAGTTCCTTATTTAGAAGCTCTACCAGAGGATCTGAGTGATCGTTGCGTATTTGTGGTTGATCCAATGTTGGCTACTGGTGGTTCGTTACTGCATGCGGTCCGTATTTTAGCTGAACGTGGGGCGAAAAATATTACTGCGGTATGCATGGTTTCTGCTCAGCCTGGGGTAGATGCACTTGCGGAATCTGGGTTACCTGTGCGGCTGGTTACGGCCACTATTGATCCTAAGCTGAATGAGGATGCATATATTGTTCCCGGTTTGGGTGATGCAGGCGATCGTTTATATGGTCCACGCAATATTGATTTATAAGAAATAATTTCTGGCAAGGAGGTGTGTGGCGATGCCCCGGCCAAATAACAAGTGGGCAACTTGGCCAAGTTATGGCCGAGTTTTTGGTGCGAAACTTCGATACTTTCGAAAAATGCGAGGCCTAACTCAAGCACGTCTTGGGGAGTTGTGTGGGATGAGTAGGAACCAAATCTCCAACCTTGAGCGCAATGATAATAATGCGAAAAGCTCTGCTGATCCCACCTTATCCACCGTTTATAAATTGGCTCAGGCCTTGTATATCCCACCAGTGCTGTTACTTCCTGGTGGTTCCATGCTGGTTGGTGGGGTTTGTGAATTCGACGAGTTGCCGTTTGAACTGCGCTGGCCGAAACGAAGTACTGACACTGAGGCGTTCGATCCTAACTACATTCGTTTTGGCAAGGCTGGGACCGCACCAACTTTTGCACATGATGATACTGATTAATGGCAGCTAAATGCGCAGATATAACGACGGGTACATAGGCGGTAGGTATGAGTAGAAGCTGAACCGACCGCTTCCGTAGTAGCCGCCACAAACTAGCTAGAGTTGTTTGAAATAGCGAATAACCTCCTCGCCAATGGTGGTGAGGAGGGCTTCAGCCTCGTCACGATCTTTGGCGGCGGCGATTTCTAGGTACAGTTTGGCTTTAGGTTCGGTGCCAGAAGCACGTGCAAGAATCCGCAGCGCACCTAGGGGGCTTTCGCCGCGCAAAAGCACCCCAGAGGGGCGCCGACCAAGTCGTTCAGAATTAAAGACTGGTTCGAAACTCAAGTCAATGCCACAGATGGAATGTGGGGGATTCTCCACACAGGCGGCGATGATTTCACTGGGCGCGGTGGTACGGATAGATAGCTGTTTACCAGCATAAACTCCATACTTTTTATAAAGTGCTTCCAGCTCATCGCCGAGTGTCATGCCTCTTGCTTTGAGTTCGGCAGCCCAAGCACAAGCAACGAGGGCGGTGGTGATGCCATCTTTGTCGTCAACCAATGATGGTCGAGGGGCAATGCCAATGGCTTCTTCATAGGCGAAAGCCACGGTTCGCTCACCACCAGCATTGGTGAGGTTTTTGAAGCCGGTGGGAGTCAGTCGTAGGTCCCAGCCACGGTCCGCAGCGATTTGGGTTAGTAGCTGGGAAGATACCAAGGTGGTGGAGACGATGGGTTTTTCACCTTCACCGTCCCAGGTGGGCACAATGCGGGTGGCCAGCAGGGGGCCAGTTTCATCACCACGCAGCATGCGATGGGTGTTGTCTTTGGTTCTAATTCCCACCGCGCAGCGATCTGCATCAGGGTCCAGGGCGATGAGTACATCAGCATTGATTTCATCAGCATATTTGAGTAATTCCCGCACCGCGAGGGGTTCCTCCGGATTAGGAAACTCTACTGTGGGGAAAGTCGGGTCGGGGTGTTGTTGGCATGCAACCGGAAAGACTTGAGCAAATCCCGCAGATTGTAATGCTTGTACGATGGTGCGCCCACCAACACCATGCATAGCAGTAACCGCGATTCGAATATTGGCTCGTTCGTTGTTGACGCGCAATAAATCAGATTGACTGGGCATCACTAATGCGATGGCGTCGTCAATGTAGCGGCGAACCATATCGGTGCTTGGTCGGACTGTTACACGTGGAATTTCAGTGGCCGCTGGGGTAGCAGCGATTAAGGCTTCGACTTCTCTGGCGCCAATGCTGTGTAGCTGGCGGCCATTGTTCATATATACCTTATAACCATTGTCACCAGCCGGATTGTGGGATGCGGTGATCTGTACTCCACCATCAAGGCGCCAAGCACGCACCAACCACGGCACCAGTGGGGTGGGGGTGGGCATGGGGAATAGGTAGACCTCGAAACCAGCACCGGCGAAAACTTCGGCAGCGGTGGTCGCAAAAATATGTGAACCATAGCGCGCGTCGTAACCGACAACAACCCGCGGGACTGGGTCATCATTATGGAAAGGCATACCAATGCCAATCAGGCTTGGGCCAGCAAACGGATCAGGCTGACCTGTGGGAATGTCTTCCTGTGGGGCGTGGGCAATCTGTTGGCTTAACCAGGCAGCCACACCGGCGGTGATTCGGGTAATCTGTCCAACATTCATCTGGTGTGCTGCCGGACCAACGGCGGCACGCATTCCTGCGGTACCAAACATAAGCTGCTCAGTCATGGTGACCTCACTATAACGGGGGCTGAAATATTATTTAGCTTAGCTACCTAATAGGATTGGTGGGCAGTTAAACCAAAACAACAGCATTTTTCTGGAGCGCAACCTAAAGTGGAGTTACAACAACTGGCTAAGCCTGCCTCGACACTTGTGCAGTCCTGGCTAGAAAACCACCTCAATGAAGTCTTCGAGTGGCGGCGATATTTTCATGCCCACCCAGAACTTTCCGACCAGGAATTTGAGACCACCGCCAAGATTGCAGAGATTCTGCGTTCGGTAGGGCTTGATCCGGTCATGTTCCCGGATACTGGACTGATGGTCGATATTGGCCCCGACTCAGCAGAAAAGATCGCATTTCGCGCGGACATAGACGCATTGCCAATTCAAGAATCCACCGGCTGCAGTTTCGCTTCAAAAAATGTTGGGGTGATGCATGCATGCGCCCATGACATCCACATCACCGTGGCTCTGGGTTTTGCTTGTGCACTGGCCTCAGCTGCGGCAGCTGGCTGTCTGAATATTGGTGTGCGCATTATTTTCCAGCCTGCTGAAGAGAAAATGGATGCAGGTGCCCCTAATGTGATTAAACTTGGTGCCCTTGAAGGCATCACCCACATTTTCGCCATTCATGCAGAACCCAAATTCCGCACTGGAAAAATTGGGGTACGGGTAGGCCCCATTACTTCTGCTGGTGATGTTATCGAGGTGAAAGTCACTGGTAGTGGTGGGCATTCCTCACGGCCACATCTGACCAGTGATGTAGTGTATGCCTTGGCAAAAATCGTCACAGACTTACCGGGGCTGATTACCCGCCGAGTGGATCCACGCAGTGGAACTGTCATGGTCTTTGGTGCGATCAATGCTGGCTTCGCTCCAAATGCAATTCCAGAAGAAGGCGTGGTACGCGGAACGATTCGCACTGGCGATATTCACGTTTGGCGCAGTTTTCAGCCGCTGTTGGAGGACCTGATTGCAGGCATTGTCACACCTACTGGCGCAGATTTTTCTATCACCTACGTCAAAGGGGTGCCGCCGGTTATTAATGATGATGTTTCCACGGCAATTCTCGCTGATGCCGCTCGTAGCATCGATCCGCAATCGGTGGTGCAGGCGCCACAGTCTTCTGGTGGTGAAGATTTTTCTTGGTATCTTGAACACATTCCCGGCGCGATGGCTCGGTTGGGTTGTTGGGATGGGGTTAGCCAAAAGGGTGATCTGCATAAGGGCAATATGTTGGCTGATGAGAACTGTATTCCTGTGGGTATTCGGCTTTTTGCCAGCATTGTTGATCGGTTCAATGCCACAGGTGAGCACTTGTTTAGCAGTAGCTAGAACTATTTTATGTGTGGTGCATTACAATAATCCCAGACCAAGTCTGACTCACTTTCAAAGGATTTCGCCTTGTCCACACTGAATAAGCGGATTGTTATTATTGGCGGCGGCCCAGCAGGTTATGAGGCTGCACTTACAGGTGCTAAGTATGGTGCCAACGTTACTATCATTGAAGATTTGGGGCTCGGTGGTTCCGCAGTTATCCATGATTGTGTGCCGTCGAAGTCGTTCATCGCTGGTGCCAATATTAAAACTGACCTGCGTCGAGCTGATGATATGGGTCTGAATAAGGGGATCGGTGAGTTGAATTTGCTTATCGACGTCCTCAATGCGCGTGTGCAACAGCTTGCCGAGGAGCAGTCTGGTGATATTCGGCGTTCGGTGGAGCGTGCTGGGGTGCGGGTGATTAATGGTCGTGGGGTTTTTGATGATTACAACCAGAAGCAGACCTTGCATTACATCAAGGTGTTGGGTGCGGATGGTTCGGAAGAGACCATTGAGTGCGATTTGGTGTTGGTGGCTACTGGTGCGTCGCCGCGGATTTTGCCAGGTGCGCAGCCAGATGGGGAACGGATTTTGACTTGGCGGCAGATTTTCAGCATCACTGAGTTGCCGGAGCATTTGATTGTGGTTGGTTCTGGTGTCACAGGTGCGGAGTTTGTTTCGGCTTTTGCTGAGCTGGGGGTGCAGGTCACGATGGTGGCTTCTCGGGATCGAATCCTGCCGCATGATGATGCTGATGCTGCTGATGTGCTTGAAACTGTGTTGGCGGAACGTGGGGTTGCGTTAGAAAAGCATGCTCGTGTTGATTCGGTGGTGCGTACTGACGATGGTGGAGTGCGTGTGCGTACTACTGACGGTCGGGAGATTTTTGGTTCACATGCGTTGATGACGGTTGGTTCGATTCCTAATACCAAGAATTTGGGTTTGGAGAAGATCGGGGTGGAGACTACTGACTCGGGCCATATTAAGGTGGACCGAGTTTCGCGGACTTCGGTTGCTGGGGTTTATGCTGCTGGTGACTGTACTGATTTGTTCCCGTTGGCTTCGGTGGCGGCAATGCAGGGTCGGATTGCAATGTATCATGCGCTGGGTGAGGGTGTTTCGCCATTGCGGATGAAGACGGTGGCAACGGCGGTGTTTACTCGTCCAGAGATTGCTGCGGTGGGGGTAACCCAATCGGAGATTGAGTCGGGTGAGGTGATTGCTCGTTCGGTGATGCTGCCATTGGAGACGAACCCACGCGCGAAGATGCGGTCGTTACGGCATGGTTTTGTCAAGATGTTCTGTCGTCGTAATTCTGGCATTGTTATCGGTGGTGTGGTGGTTGCGCCGACTGCTTCGGAGTTGATTTTGCCGATTGCGGTGGCGGTGACAAATGGGTTGACAGTCAAACAGTTGGCGGATGCTTTTGCGGTGTATCCTTCGTTGTCTGGTTCGATCACGGAGGCGGCGCGTCAGTTGGTTGAACATGATGATTTAGGGTAAAACCGGCAAATTGGTAGTGGATGTTGGTTAGTCTGGAAGGATAAAACCAATCAATCAAGAATGAGGATTCATGATTGTCACCACTCAACGGATTGAATCTGCCCTGATGAGCTTGGGGCTGCACAGTGACACTGACCATGGTGATGTGAGTGTGACATTGCCTGGTACTACTATTACGTTCCAGCTATCGACGAATAATGCCATGCTGCGGATGTTTGCGCAGTGGCGTGGGCGCACGCAGGATCCGTCGCAAAGTCAGCTGATTTGTGAGAGCATTTTGGAGTTCAATGCGGATCGGTATATGCCGAAGTTGACTTGGCGGATCACTGAGCAAGGTGTGATGTGGGTGGCTGCAGAGCAGGTTGCAATTATTGATCCAGATTTTAGTGATGATCAGTTGTCGCGGTTTTTGGATTTGGTGTTGCGGACTACCTTGACCACGTTTGAGGATTTAGAGGCGCGGGTGCCGATGGTGGTGGATTGGGATTCTGGGGGTGAGCTGGAGTTAGTTGAATGGCGTCCGCAGGCGCATCATGTAGTTCCGGTGAGTTTTGATCGGGTGCTGCGGGTGTTTCATGCTAATAATTGGGCGTATCAGATTCAGGAGGAGACTATTTTGGCTTCTTCTGGGGGCTTTTGTGTGGATATTGATTTTCCTAATGAGCATTTCTTGGGGATTCGGGTTTCGCACCCAGAAGTGGATTTGGATCCTGAGCAGTTTCATTTGCTGGTGCAGTGGTGTAATCAGCGCAATACTGACAGTACCTTGGGTACGTGTTCGACCAGTCTTAATGAGGATGGCACTTTTTATGTGGCCAGTGACTATGTGTCGGTGATTGATGCGGGTAGTACTGACGCGCAGTTGGCGGAGTGGATTGTTGCGGGGATTAGTTTGCAGGTGGGTAATTTGCAGGATTTTGCTCAGCGTTTTCAAGTGACACCACCAGTGTGAGTGAAAGTGCCAGGTGTGGTTGGCGGCATAATAGTGGTGTTTAGTCGGTAATGAAATCTCTGGTGGTTGGTTGTAAGTTTGCTTCTAGGTTCAGTGGTAGCTGAATGTGGAAACTTGCTCCTTGGCCTATTCCTGTGGAGTGGGCAGACAATGTTCCACTGTGTTGCTCAACCAGTGCTTTCGCGATGGTTAATCCGATGCCGGAACCAGCATTTTCCCGGCTACGGGCGGTGTCGCCTCGATAGAATCGTTCGAAAATATGTGGAAGCTGATCGGCGGTTATTCCTTCGCCGGAATCGGTGACAGAAATGGTGACAGTTTCGGTGTCGTTTTGGTCTACTGTTACAGAAACTGTTCCACCAGGTGGGGTATGTCGTAGGGCGTTTGTTAATAAGTTACCCATGATCTGGCCGAAGCGTTGTTTATCTACCCGAATAGTAATATCAGTTGCTGTCAGCTGTACTGAAAGCGTCACTTTTTTAAGCTGGTATGCTTCTGATACGGCGCCAGTGGCAGCCTGTATCAAAGGTAGGACTTTTTGTGTGGTCAGCTCTAGTTTGTGGCGGTGTTCTTGGGCGCGTGAGACATCATCAAGATCATGTAGTAGCCGAGTGAGCCGGTCGAGTTGTTCGCGCAAAATTGTGGCAGTTTCTTGGTTCCAGCTGGTAACTCCATCTTCTAATCCATCAAGATATATGGCTAGTACTGAAACTGGTGTGTTCATTTCGTGTGCTAGATCGGAAAGCAGTTGTCGGCGAACTTCCTCAGTGTGGACTAGTTTTTCTGCCATGACATTGAAGGCATCGGTTACTACTGCGATTTCTGCTGTGCCGGTTGGTGGTATGGCGTGTTTTGGGTAGTCGCCTTGTGCAACGGCGACTGCGGCATCGACTAAGACGTTGAGTTGACGTCGAAGGTGGCGGGAGAGCCACATACTGGTGGCGGTGGCACAAATGACAACAGTGATGGTCATTGCTGGCAGGGTGACTAGTCCGGTATCGCGGAATGCTTGTTCGACATGTTCCAATTGCTCGGAGGTAGTTATAAGCCCAGCCATGAGCAAATGGTCATGAAACACCGACATGCCTACCAATGATGCAACTAGCGCACCGACGGCAAGACTCATACTCAGAACTATGATTTGGGCGGCGAGGAAACGGCGGGTGAGGGTGCTCATGAGGCCACCGGCTTCATGCGGTATCCCACACCACGTATAGTCTGAATTTCTGTACCACTTTGGGCGGCGATTTTGCGACGGGCATTGCCGATGTGGACATCAACGATTCGATCATCTCCGACCCATGTAGTACCCCAGACTCGTGTTATTAATTCGCGCCGGGAGAACACCTGTTGGGGATTGCTGATTAGGATCCAGATGAGGGAAAATTCCAGTGGGGTCAAGGAGATTATTCCGTTTGTCGCTATAACTTGGCGGGTAGATAGTTCTAGTGTTAAGTCGCCGTAGGTGATTTTTTGCGTAGCGGGTTCTGGCTGGTTTCTTGGTCGGCGTAATACTGCATGTACTCTGGCTATAAGTTCGCGAATGCTAAATGGTTTGGTGATGTAGTCATCGGCTCCAGCGGCGAAACCAGTGATTTTGTCGTTTTCGCTGCCTCGAGCGGTGAGCATCAATATGTAGCAAGAAGATTGTTGGCGGATTTGTTGGCATACCTCTACGCCATTAAGTAGTGGTAATCCCACATCAAGCAGGACTACATCAGGGTGAAAAGTTGTGGTGACGTCTAGTGCCTCAACTCCAGTATGCGCTAGCCGAACTTGGAAACCGGCAGTTGCAAAGTACTTGGCAATCATGGCGGCTAGGGGCTTTTCGTCCTCTACAATCAAAATTTTTGCTACCTCATGCGTCATGCATCCAGTGTGCCTGAGGGAATCAACTGAGCCGATTAGCGTTGCTGATTCTTCATGAAATCTTCACAAACCATTATTTGCGCTGCTAGTGGTAGTGGGGCAGTGGTGCATAGTGGTAGTGATTCAGTTGGTGGCACCATCATGGTTCAGGCTGTGGCTTAGCATGGAGAACATGCGAATTGTATCAAAGTTTATAAGTTGTATTTTTCTTACAAGTCTTATGGTGGCTGGATGTTCATCAGAGACCATCCCAGAACCAATCAGTGCCACTACTTCCCAAACCAATGGAGATGCTTGGTTGGCTGACTATGATCTTGCTGGGCTGGATGCACGGCAAATCATTGATAAGTTGGATGCCACCTCGCTTGCGAACCGAGAACAAGGTTTACGCGCATCTATTGAACCAGAAAACTTGATATTAAGTGATACTGCTGGAAATGAACTGAGCTTACCAATGCCTGCCCAGGAGTTTTATGTTTCGGTTGCGCCCTATGTCGATGCTACTCATGAGTGTTTCTATCATAGTTTGACCACCTGCATTGGGGAGCTGAAAGAACAACCAATCACGGTGACTATTACCAATACTGACACCAAGGAAGTACTAGTCAAAGAAGACACTACAACCTTTAATAATGGGTTTGTTGGTTACTGGCTACCTCGCAATATCAAAGCTACTATGACTATCGATTATGATGGTAAAACCGCTGAGGTGCCAGTGAATACCGGGGAGAAAGACCCCACCTGTGTTACTACCGCAAAGCTGACTTAGACCTGCCACAGGACGGTGCCGTGTGGATCGCAGATCACGGCATGGGGCTCACCTTCGAGTGTGAGCGCAACCTCTAGGAAGACAGTGCCGTCCTTTTGGCGGCTGCAATAAATATAGCGGCTGTTTTCTAAGAGAATGGTCTCGGTGTGGGCGCTCGTGAGCCAAGGGTGCCGTCGGCGTAGGCCAATGAGATCTTGATGGGCCCGGTAGACCCAAGTGGCAACCGGGGCTAGTTCGGTGGGGGTTTCGGGGAAAGCAGGACGGATTGCATCATCGCCACCAGGACGGTTTCGTTGACGCCGCATGTTTACACTGGGTAGAGCGCGGCTGTCTAGCTGATGAACGCCACTCACTTATCGACGCCATCCTAGGCGCGCTCGAAGGCGCACTAGGGGATTGGGCCGCTTAAAAGACGACGAGAGTCGAGAGATTGCTTGGGGGCAACCTCCATCAAGTTTCGCCATGAGACACCCCCAACTGGGGGCGTCGGCAAGTGAATATGCTGAAGGAAGATGGGCGTAACCGCGACACAGAGAATTTCGACATACTGTGGTAGGCAAAAGAGTTATTTCCACCGGAGTTTTATTCAGCGACAGGTTACGTTTATGGCTGGCCCAACGGCTAAATCAAGTTTTCTTCCACACCTACGGAAATGGGTTTCTAACAGCCAAAATACTCAACCAGTTGCAAGAATATGAGCCCACATGCCAAGGTAGGCAATTAAGCTGATCTATCCAAAATGAAAAGAAGCTAGTGTGATTTATGTCCCTAAAAGTGCCACATAAATGTTAAAAGTGAGCTAGTAATGAGGATAGGACATGGAGGTTGAAACCCACTCCTAACTTCCATTCAGCTCACGAAGCACAAACGTAGAAGAAGGCTGACACCAGTGACCGAAGCAACCACAAACGGACAATTCCAGGTCGATCTCGGCGGAATGGTCGAGCTGCTGAGCAAAAACCTTTATTCCAGCGCTGACGTATATCTTCGCGAACTACTGCAAAACGGTGTAGACGCCATCACTGCCAAAGGCTTACCGCCAGAAAAAGGATGGATTCGTTTCATCGTTGCCCCCCGCACCCTGACCATGATCGACAATGGTATTGGGTTAGATAAACAACAAGCCCGGGACCTCCTAGCCACGATCGGTGGCTCCTCCAAACGCGACGAATTTGGCCTTGGCCGAAGTGACTTCCTTGGCCAATTCGGCATAGGACTATTGTCGTGTTTCCTTGTCTCCAACGAAATCACCGTCTATGCCCAAGCCGCAGACCAACCTGCCATCTTGTGGCGCGGGAAGTCTGGTGGCACTTGGACAGTGGAAGAAACCAACCCCCACCCACTGCTAGGCGAAACCGGTACCCTCGTGCAATTAACCGCCATCCCCGGAGACCCAGATTTTAGTTACGAACACATCCTAGAGCGCGTCACTCATTATGGAAGTTTCCTGCCAGTGCCGGTGACCGTGGAGCGCGCCGGGGATCGTCACGATTCCGAGGTGATTAGCACCCAGGAACCGGTCTGGGAACGCCATGACTTTGCCCAACACACTTGGTGTCGAGAAAACTTCGGTTTTGAGCCAATGGCGGCTATCCCGCTTGACATTCCAGTGGCTGGACTCAAGGGGGTCGCTTTTGTGCTATCGCAAGGAACCCACCCCAGTCGGGGGATGCAGCACCATCTGTATTTACGCGGCATGTTGCTGGGTAAGCAGGTGGTAGATCTTGTGCCAGATTGGGCCTATTTTGTACGCATCGTTGCTGACACTCATTATTTGCGGCCCACTGCTTCCCGAGATGCATTGTTTGAAGATTCCCTACTAGAAGAAACCCGGGAAGGGATCGGTGAGATCATTCGGCTGTGGCTCAATGATTTGCCACAAGACCAGTTCGAAATTTTTGTCGCAGTGCATGCAATGGGTTTAAAGGCGCTCGCGGTGGTTGATCCGCAAACTAGGGAGTTGGTCAAACGTGGGTTGCCATTCGAGACTTCCACTGGACGTAAAACCCTTAACGAACTACTAGAAGAAGGCCCAATCCGTTATTTCATCACCGATCAGCAGTTTCAATCGGTGTTGCCAATCGCGGCGGCCAATAACTTCACCGTGGTTAATGCTTGCTATTCCTATGATCCAGCGATCATGGATCAGCTACGGCTGGATTACCCCGAACACCCCATTATGCAGGCATCTGTCACTGATGTGATTGGGGTATTGGGGGTACTGGACCCTAGTCAAGAAGCAAAGTTCCTGCCCATGATTCAACGGGCGCAAGAAGCATTGGATAGCCAGAATGTTCGAGTGATTATCCGAGATTTCCAACCACCTTCAATTCCAGTACTGTTTCTACCGGCTAAAGAAGCTGATGCACAATGGGTAGAAACCAGTGCGCGGGAGGCGGAGGGGGATTCACTACTTATGGACATTTTAGATACTGTGAGCGAAATCAATAATCCTAACCTGATTGGTGATAAAGCTCAGGTGATTTTCAATGTGCAATCCGAGCTGGTACATCAGCTTCTCGACGCCAGCGAGAAGGACCTCATTGCATTGGCGATCCGTGGCTTGTATGTGCAAGCACTCATGTCTGGTCGACATCTGATGGATGCGCAAGCGCGGAGTTGGGCATCGGAAATGTTCACATCTTTGATCTCTCGATTGATGTAGCACAGAAATTTACCTAAGAAACCCCTGCCGTTTTTGGCATTTTCCAGATATTCTTCTCAGTAAGTAAGCAATCCTACTGAAGCTTAAGTCAACCGAAAACCAGTAATCGAAAAAGCATAGTCGATTACTCGGTGACTACTAGTACCGCAGTCGCGCTCGTTCGTGGAACTGGCGCTGGCTTAGCCGCCGCACTAGAAGCAACGAGCACCGAAACGAGAGATGAAAGGAGCAATGAGAAACACAAGACCATGTTGTTACCACTAACAACCGGCGATGAAAAGGGGCATGTGACATGGCGCAAGAATCCGCACGGGATTTGCTCTATCAAGGCGAATTGATGGAATGGGGCAAAGCACGTATTGGTGTGATCCTTGAAGCCCTCAAGCAAGCCGAAGCAGAAGGCAATCAGAGTGTCATCGTAGATTGCTATTCCGCTTTAAGCAGGTCTTACCGATTTTGCGGTGAGGTGACTAAGATGGTTGCGCCATTTTTGTGGCTGGACAAGTTCCGCACGCAACATCCCGAAGCCTTTGACTACTACCACGAATGGTCTTTCGCTTCTGATTACAAAAGCTTTGTCAGGGTGCTTCGTGATCTGCCAACTGCCAGTGTGGAACAAAACCTCCATGCCATGAAGGAAATGGAACGGATTTACATCGAGGATAATTTCGGATTGAAGCCCGTTCACCTGCGTTATTACTTTATGTACAAATATCTTGGCATGTTGGCTGAAGCCGATAAACATGCTGATATTTGGCTGGAATGGAAAACTAGTGGCGGGCAATCTGACATGGATGATTGTGCTGGCTGTGACCCCGAACATATGGTGACCATTTATCAGGATCGTGGCGATCACGAGCAAGCCGTAAAAACAGTGGAACGAGTGCTTATTGGGACCCACTACTTTTGCGAAAACCAACCCGATGACATCAAAACAGCAGCACTCGCCTCATGGTTGGCGATCGGGGAAGCTGAGCGCGCTTGGGAGATTTCCGCCTCGGTATTACCCAAACATCTGCGCTCTAGTTTGAAACTGTGCCAAATGCCAGTGCATCTTCGGTATCTGGCCAGTTCTGCGCTCAATGGTAACCCAGAGCATTGGCAAACTGCTCTCGCCTTGTTTAATCGAATCCTACCGTGGTGGCGGGAATCCGAAACCCCTCGAGACCTGATGGATATCGCTACCCAATCGGCATTTGTATTGCACTTTTACCCTTACCAACATGAAGTGCTAACGGTGGTATTACCGGGTGCAGATTTACCGTGGATCACCGCCGAAACGGTGAAAAAACCAACTGTTGCCCAAGCACATCAGTGGTGCGCCGAAATCGCCTTAAGTATCGCTGCACAATTCGATCGACGCCCAGGTCTACCTGCACCCTTCGAGGTCGTGCGGCAACAAATGCAGATTTTCGATCCACCCCTTGTTGGATAAAGCTTAAGGATTTTTTCGATGACGTAGTGAGCAGATGGCAGAATACTTTCTACCGGATGAGGTAGGTTGTAACCGGTTGGTAACGAGCCGGTGATTTAATGGGTGCTATCCATCAAATTCGACTATTGTCGGGAGAGAAATTTCTATCAGCGACTCGACACAGGTTCCATCCCTAAGTTATGGAACTTGTGTCTGATACCGTGACCGCGGAAAGAACCATTCATGCAAGATCGCAACTCCATTTTCGAACTTATGGAAAAAGCCCATGCTTTACCTTGGGGTAAAGCATGCTCTGCCATGTGGGTCGAAGCAGCGAAACTGGCAGCAGAATCTGGGGAAGAAAACCTCCAGGCACAATGCTATTTGCATTTGATTAATGCGTTTGCCATGAGCGGCGAAAGCTCGCGGTTAGTGGCACCGTTTCTGTGGTTGGACAAGTACCGCAAACGGCGACCGGAAGAATTCGACCAAGAGATGCAATCTGCTTTCGGTTGGCAATACAAATACGTGCTTGGGGTGTTACGCGACATTCCGAACGCCAGTGCCGATCAACTGTTGGGCACCTTAGAACAAATGCGGGAGTATTACCAACAGCGTGGTGATAGCCTGAAGTCCTATTACATTCGACGCCACTACGCCCATTGGGTATTGGGCCAAAAACAACAGGCCGAAGAGTATGCCCAAAAATGGGAGACTGTCTTACGACGAGGAGAAGAATCCGAATTTGATGATTGCGCTGGTTGCGATCCAATGCACTTGGTGGCGCTCTACATCTCACGAGACGATGTAGAACAGGCAGTCGCTGCAGGGGAAGCTGGGCTTGCTGATACTGGTCGCTACTGTGATAGTCAACCCGAATCCTTGTTTACCGCCATGCTAGTCCCATGGTTACGCATTGGTCAGGACGAAAAAGCTTGGCCTGCACATGTACGGGCACTGCAACGAAACACTCAGCAAAGCACCTATATTGAACACTTCCCGGAACATTTTCGGTATCTAGGGCTATCTGCTGAGGCAGGTCGTCCTGCCAGATGGCAGCGTGGCGTCGAGTTGTTTGTCCGCTATCTTCCATGGTGGTGTGAGGCCGAAACCCCACGAGTTCTGCTGAATCTGGCCTGTTCTGCAGCTTTCTTTTTTCATACTTACCCGGATTCTGAAGCCATCATTGAAGTGAGTCTGCCCGGTAGCTTATTAAAGTGGTACAACGCACCCGACCTTAAAAATCCCACAGTTGCCGAAATTCAATCTTGGTGCACCGATATTGCTTTAGGGATCGCAGCTCAGTTCGATGCCCGACCAGGCATGAGTGAACCCTTTGTGGTGGAGAAAATTAAGGCTGATATTTTCGATGTCAAACCAGTACCAGCGTTGCCGCCTGAAGGTGAAATCCCAGATGTTTCTGGGCAGTTTATTTCCGAAGTTATCGACTATGTCCTAGGCGGTAAACCGGCTACGCCCATGGCAGGAGAACTGGTGGCGGTAGATACTCGAGGCGAGTGGCGCGAATTTAGCGAAGCTGATCTAGTACAAGCGGAATTAGATCTTGATTCGCAGCTACCCAGTATTTATGGATTGCGTCTTGGCGGTCTGCTGCTCAAAGATCCCACCGATGCGGTGGAATCCGAAGATGCGCGGATGCTTTTGGTTCAAGCCCTTGACGACCTCGCGGACGTGGAACTCGACTTAGCCATACAAAATGCCACCGAGGCGATGCACACCCCCTCCTCAGAACCAATTGGAGTGCGACTTCAAGCGCTATACATCATTGCGAATGCACATTTGGCAGCTGGACGTATCTCGGAAGTACTCAGCTCTACTCGCCATTGCCTCAATCTCGCAGCAGCCCTAGGCTTGCCTATGATTCGTGCCCAAGCTGCCGAACTCATGGCGGATGCACTACAGATAAAATGTCAGTGGTCTGAGTTGGTGGAAGTCGCATCGGTGGCACTTGCAGCTGAGGGACTTGATCCAGCTTGCGAACCAGCCCTTGCATTACGGCGCAGACTTATCCAAGCACTTGACGTCTTAGAACTTGATAGTGACATTGTCCGCGAGGCACAAATTCTGGCGGGGCTGCTCTCTGACCGGCAAGGGAAGATCAAAACGCTGCATTACATGGTTCGAGCATTGAGCAGGTTGGGAGAACACCGCCAAGCCGTCGTGATTGCCGATCAGATTTCCGAACTGAGTCGGATTGAATTTGAAACCGCACTGCAGCATGCATCAGAAAAAGATATAGAAGTTGCTGCGAAAAACTACGCCGACCGGCTCATGGCTGCCATACTGTTGCGCTCTGAGGAACCTGGCAGCATCAGTGATGAACAATTCTGGTGCATCGAACGGGATCTGGAACATCGATTTCAAATTGTAAAAGAATATTTAGTGCCTGAATCAGAAAATGCCCAGCTTGTTGAGGCCCTGTACTGCTCGGACCGTGGCCAATTTGCATTTTTATTTGACCGAAACGAAGAGGCTGAGAGATGGATGAGCCGAAGTTTTGAGCTTTATCTTAAAGCACAGCGGTGGACATCGGCTGCAAACTGTGGACTAGAACTGGCAGAACACTATATGGAAACTGGGGCTGCCGCAGAAGGTTATGCGCTAGCGCAACAAATCCGCAGCTTTCTTAAGCAGAATCATTATATTCATGGATCTGAATATAAACGTGCTGAACTCTTGATTTCGCAATATGAAGCTAAAAAGTGAGGCACCCCTAACGGGGGTGGTTTTGCTTAAAAAAGCTGGTGATCGATTGCAGTTTTGGCACCTGTGCTTCGGGGATATGCCAGCTTCTGGACTTATTTTTTCACCTTCAGTTTCTATGGACTTAGGATTTTCATTGGAAATTTCCGCAGTTCATAGTAGGTTTTTGTGATATATTCTTAGGGATTTTTCGATTAGTTTCAGCTTTGTTTTGCAATATTAAGTGATGTGCCTCAAGAAGAGGGCTTTCTGTGTGCTACATCTCTTCATGATACTTTTCTACAGAGGGTAAAAGTTAGAAGACCTTCCCCGCAAGAAAGGCAGTCATGATGATCTCTCCTCTGCTGTGTAGCGCCGATCGCGTCGATAAGCGAAGGCGTAGAAAAAGCGAAAAAAGATGTGAGAAGAAGAGATGATAATAACCAAAGTAAAGGTGGGGTCATGGCTATACAGTTAATGTGTGCCGCTGGTGGAAGGCCCCACACAAATCTTTGGCTTCCAAGGAAAATGATGTTTGAAAAACTCCTGAAACTCTTCAGAAGCAATAAAACAAATAAAATAATTACTCAAGATGACATCAATCGAACTTTCCAAAAACGTGCGGCTCGTCGTATTTCTGAACTAAATGAGGCGATCGTTGATGGCAAGGTTCCAGCGGGGCATATCGCCAGTTTGATCCTCGATATTGAAATGCTGCGCTTTCGGGTTCATCACGAACTCAACCCGCTAGACGCGCTGATGCGGCAAGCGGAATTTGTGGAACGGATCGTGCAACTTGTATGCAATGCTCCACAAACCATATTAGAGCCTGCTGGAACTTATGATGCTGACATGACTTATGTCAATATTTTGGGGAATATGGGCGACCGCATGCTGGCACTGCGTCAGAAAGCAGACTGGCCTATGGTCACACTATTAGAAGAAATCATTTACATTTTTGCCAGGCCGGGGGATCACTTGGCAGCCGCGATCCTTGATGGTAGTTATACCGAGGAACTCTGGGCGGAGTATGCCGACTGTGCCCGGCAAAGCTACAAATTCTAGGTTAGGGTTTAGCCCTCGACCGCTGATTGTCACCAGAACTACCAGGGCTGGTGACATAGGCATGCATGGCCTAGAACCGGACGAGAACACTGCGGGCGCCCCCATGTAATCGAAACCTATGGCCTCGTTTAGGTAACTATGTCACCTTAGGGGATAGGATGGGATTCACATCACATCAATTGTGGTGAGGCTTGATCGATCAGTAAAGGACAGGTAAAAATGGCGAAAAAGTCGCAGCTGCCCACATTTGAGAAAATTCTGGTGGCTAATCGTGGAGAAATAGCCGTGCGGGCATTCCGTGCCGCTTATGAAATCGGAGCTGATACTGTTGCGGTTTACCCAGTTGAAGACCGTAACTCCCTGCACCGCTCGCTGGCCACTGAAGCTTACAAGATCGGCACCGAAGGCTCACCAGTTAAGGCCTATCTCAATATTGACGAGATCTTAAAGGTCGCCCGGAAATCTGGGGCGGATGCGGTTTATCCTGGATACGGCTTCCTTTCAGAAAACGCCCAGCTGTCCAAAGAATGCGCCGAAAATGGCATTGTGTTTATCGGGCCCAGCCCCGAAGTCTTGGAACTAACTGGCGACAAAGCAGCTGCCGTAGCGGCTGCGCGTCGTGCTGGACTTCCTACCTTGGATGAAACCGAAGCCAGTGACAATATTGAGGAGATCGTGGCTCTCGCAAGCGAGCAGGTCTATCCGCTATTTGTCAAAGCAGTCGCCGGTGGCGGTGGCCGCGGCATGCGATTTGTTGAAACACCAGAAGAACTCCCAGAACTTGCCGCAGAAGCCTCCCGCGAAGCGCTCAGCGCCTTTGGTGATGCTCGGGTGTATTTAGAACGAGCGGTGATAAACCCGCAACATATCGAAGTCCAGATCCTTGCCGATCAACAAGGAAATGTAATCCACCTGTTCGAACGAGACTGCTCGCTCCAGCGGCGTCACCAAAAAGTAGTAGAGATTGCCCCAGCACAACACCTCTCAGCTGAGTTGCGGGAAAAGATCTGCGCCGACGCAGTGCGCTTTAGTCAGGAAATCGGGTACTACGGTGCTGGTACCGTTGAATTCCTCGTAGACGAAGCAGGAAACTATGTCTTCATCGAAATGAACCCCCGCATCCAAGTGGAACACACCGTCACCGAAGAAGTCACCGGGGTGGACTTAGTCAAAGCCCAACTACGGATCGCTGCGGGCGCAACCCTAGCAGAACTAGGACTAAGCCAAGAGAAGATTCACACTCACGGGGTGGCATTGCAATGCCGCATTACTACCGAAGATCCTGCAAATGGATTCCGCCCTGACGTTGGCATTGTTACCGCATACCGCAGCCCAGGTGGTGCCGGTGTCCGCCTTGATGGTGCTGCCCAACTCGGCGGTGAAATCACTGCCCATTTCGACTCCCTATTGGTGAAGATGACCTGTCGCGGATCCGATTTTGATAATGCCGTAATCCGAGCCCAACGCGCCTTGGCTGAATTCACCATTTCTGGATTATCCACCAATGTTGGCTTTTTGCGAGCAGTACTGCGGGAACCAGATTTCTTAACCTCCCGCATTTCCACATCCTTTATCACCGATCATCCATGGCTGTTAGCAGCCCCACCAGCAGATGACGAGCAAGGCCGGATCCTCGATTACCTCGCCGAAGTCACGGTCAATCGGCCACATGGCAAACCGCCAAAAGTCGGGTTCGCTAATGAAAAACTCCCCGAACTCGGTCAGCTACGCCGCGGTTCACGAGATCTGCTACGTGATCTCGGGCCGAAGAAATTCGCTGAGCAACTGCGTCGTCAGATTGCACTCGGAGTAACTGACACCACCTTCCGCGACGCCCACCAATCTTTGTTGGCCACTCGGGTGCGCTCAGCAGCACTTGTCGACGCCGCCCGCCATGTCGCGCACCTCACGCCAGAGCTACTATCGGTTGAAGCCTGGGGCGGTGCCACCTATGACGTCGCGCTACGCTTCCTACACGAAGACCCCTGGGAACGGCTAGAAGACTTACGCAAAGCCATGCCCAATGTAAATATTCAAATGCTACTGCGCGGACGCAACGCAGTTGGATACACCCCCTATCCCGATGCAGTATGTAATGCCTTCGTTGACGAGGCAGCCCGCACCGGCATTGATATCTTCCGCATTTTCGATGCCCTTAACGACGTCTCGCAGATGCGACCTGCAATCGAAGCAGTACTAGCAACCAACACCGCGGTTGCTGAGGTTGCAATGGCCTACTCTGGCAATCTCATGGACCCAAGTGAAAAGCTCTACACCTTGGACTACTATCTGCGGCTAGCAGAGCAAATAGTAGAATCTGGTGCGCATATCTTGGCAGTCAAAGACATGGCAGGTCTACTGCGACCCTCGGCTGCAACGAGACTGATCTCCGCACTGCGAAAAGAATTCGATCTTCCCATTCATGTACACACCCATGACACCGCAGGTGGCCAGCTAGCTACCTATCTCGCGGCCGCCCAAGCCGGAGCGGATGCTGTCGATGGTGCGTCCGCCCCGCTATCAGGCACCACCTCTCAGCCATCACTATCAGCGATCGTTGCAATCTTCGCTAACACCCCGCGCGATACGGGCCTTTCCCTACAAGCAGTTTCCGACCTCGAACCCTACTGGGAAGCAGTCCGGCAAATGTACGCCCCCTTTGAATCCGGCACACCTGGCCCAACCGGCCGAGTGTACCAGCATGAAATCCCTGGTGGGCAGCTTTCCAACCTGCGTGCCCAAGCCAAAGCACTCGGATTGGCAGATCGATTTGAACTCATTGAGGACTACTATGCCGGTGTGAATGAGATTCTCGGTCGGCCAACCAAGGTTACGCCATCATCGAAAGTGGTGGGTGACTTGGCCCTACATCTTGTTGGTACCGGAGTAGATCCCAAGGACTTCGCAGCTGACCCACAAAAATACGATATTCCCGATTCGGTGGTGGCCTTCCTATCTGGCGAATTAGGAACACCACCTGGTGGCTGGCCAGAACCATTGCGCACCAAGGCACTGGAAGGTCGCACAGTAAATCTTGCCGACAAGCAACTATCAGAAGAAGACTCTGAAGCACTGGTTTCAACCGATGCCGCGGTACGGCGCGATACTCTCAACCGGCTGATGTTCGCCAAACCTACGGCAGAATTTGCTGAACACCGGCGTCGGTTTGGCGACACATCGGTGTTGACTGATCGTGAGTTTTTCTATGGACTAGTCGAAGGCAAAGAAACTGTCATTGACCTCAGCGACAATACCCACATGTTGGTCCGACTAGCGGCAGTATCCGAGCCAGATGAAAAAGGTATGCGCACAATCATTTTCAATGTCAATGGGCAGATCCGGCCGATGCGAGTGCGGGATCATTCGGTGGAATCGAATGTTGCAGCCGCAGAAAAAGCGAATCCGGCCAACCCTGGACATGTGGCAGCACCATTCGCTGGTGTGGTGACCGTTACCGTCGCAGAAGGAGACGAAGTGCAGGCCGGTGCTCCAGTCGCGGTCATTGAGGCCATGAAGATGGAGGCCACCATCACCGCACCATGCTCCGGTACGGTATCTCGGGTGGTTATGGCCCAAGCCACCAAGGTGGAAGGCGGTGACCTACTGCTGGAGATCAACTAATGACAGCTGATTACCACTAATGATAAGCATGGCAGCTGCTGCTTAATCGGCATTTGCCGTGCTATCACTGTCTTTGCAGCAAAATGGGAGCTTCTGGTTTCGAGGTGGTGATGATGGTGAGCTGGAAGCGGGAAAGACAGCTTGATTCTTCAGGTTGATCTGAGTCTGGGGTGAGGAATCGAGTTGTCTTACTGCTTGTGATCCTGCGCTTGAGGGAATCAAGCTGCACTTCTTACCCGACAGTATCTGTAGTGGTCCTGTGCACTCCAGAAAAGCAGCTTGATTCTTGAAAAGTGGCATGGAATTGGTGTCAGGATCAAGTTGTATTACTAGTTCTAATCTGCACTGTGTTGGAATCAAGCTGTTGTTCCCACCAGTAGGTTCACAATCACCCTCCCACAGCCTAGAAGAGCAGCTTGATTCCGGAAGGTACTCGATGACAGCCTAGAATCAAGCTGCCATTCTGGTGAACGAAGCCGGTGTTGCTGACTGTAGGACTAGGAACAGCAGCTCGATTCCCATGCCACCAGTCCCATGGAATTCCAAAAACCTCATAAACCCCCTGGCACCGGGATGGTTCAGAGCCGCACTATGGTTGTTGCTTGAGAATCAAGCTGCTATTTGGATCTGTTGGACAGAACTAGTTAGTTCTGTGTGTGAGAAAAGCAGCTTGATTCTTGAAAAGTGGCATGGAATTGGTGTCAGGATCAAGCTGTATTACTAGTTCTAATCCGCACTGTGCTGGAATCAAGCTGTTGTTCCCACCAGTAGGTTCACAATCACCCTCCCACAGCCTAGAAAAGCAGCTTGATTCTTCGGTTCCTGTCTAGAACTTCTAGGACTTATCTGCCTAGTACACACTGTAAACCCGTCTCACCAGTCGACCAGCCAGACGCATACCAGAATCGGAAAACTCAAACGGCCAACCATTATGGTTGGCCGACAACAAACACTGTACTTAAAGTGCTGTAGCTACCCATCGAGCGATTACCTCGTGACCTGCCTGCGCAGCGTCCGCAACGGTTTTTTGGGGCAAGACTGGATCATTGGGCAACACACGATCAGGATCGCCAATAGGAGAAACGGTGATCTCGCCACTGCTGTGGTCATAGCTGCCCAGCGCTACCATTTCCACGCTGGTTTGCTCGCAAATTGCCCAGCAGTACAACTGCTCTGATGCCCGTGCTTCAGTGATAAAGGCACTAGGGTCAGCCATTAGCTGGGATAGAGCGGGGCGGTCGTCGATTCGGTCGTCGTCATGCAGCGGCCGCAGGTAAAAACGCCCACCATTAAGTTCGATTACGTCCATACCCACCGAGTCTAGTCAGGACGACGGGTCAGCAGGGTTAAAGTTGTAAGACCTTTGCCACAAGTGCCACTGGTTGAGGCACAAGATAGGCCACATTCAGCACAGGCCATTGCATCATTACTGTTTCGGATCAAACCCATGTGAGTGAGGTGCTCTAATGCAGCTTGCACAGTGTTTTGACTCAGTCCTGTGTACTGGGCGATGGCAGGAGCAGTAGTCATTCCCGCCTCCATCGCAGACTTAACAGCAGACAGTGGCTTCATCACTAGAACCAAACCTTCAGCACGTTGAATACCACCACAGCAAGCAGATAGGCGGTGCTGAGCTGCAAACCAACACCAATGAGCATCCACTTGGTGCCAATTTCTCGGCGCTGTGCGGCGAGCGTAGCCACACACGGAGTGTAGGCCAGCAGGAAGATCATAAACGCCCATACCGCAGCAATCATGTGGCCACCAGAGGCGTTATTGAAATCCTCCCGAACCGCTTGGGCAAGTGGCGATCGGCCTTGATCTTCAGGGGCTTCCTCGCTCGGGTCTTCTAGACTGTAGGTTTGCGCCCATGTGGCGATCACGGCTTCTTTCGCAACGAAACCAGTGACCAAGGTTCCAGTGATCGACCAAGAACCGAAGCCAGCAGGTTTAAACACTGGTGCGACAACTTCCGACATCACACCATAAACGCTTTCCTGTGGCGGCAAGTCCTCATCAGCAAACCCATAGCCGGAAGTAGTGGGAGTTGATTGCAGAACAAAGACCACCGCAACCGTAACCACGATGATGCCACCAGCGGTCTGTAAAAATCCCTTCAATCGGATCCACATCACCGACAATGTCAACCGAAAACCTGGTATTTGATAAATCGGCAGGTCAATCACCAGCGGCTCATTGCCAATGTGGCGCCACAAGGTGTGCTTCATACCAAAACCAACCAGCACCACTAAACCAATGGAAATCAGATACATGGCAAAGACCACAGTGCCTGCATTGTCTGGGAAGAAAGTCGAAGCCAACATCACATATACCGTCAACCGAGCCGAACAAGAAGTAAACGGGATAAGCAAACTGGTCAATAAACGTTGCCGAGGCTGGCCGAGTACACGGGTGGCAGAAATAGCAGGCACATTGCAACCAAAACCAACAATCAATGGAATGAAGGCTTTACCTGGTAAACCAATGGCCTTCATCACGCGGTCGGTGACTACTGCAGCGCGCGCCATATAACCCGAGTCTTCCAGCACCGCAAGGCAGAGGAACATCAATGCCATCAGTGGTGCGAAAGTTAACACCATACCCACGCCGCCGATGAGACCGTCGACAAGTAACCCAGCAAACAGTGGATGCGTCAAACCAATCGCATCCAGTCCGTTGCGCACCCAGTCGCTCAATGGGCCAGTGAAAAAGCTATCAAGTGCGTCTTGGAAGGGAGCGGCAACCGTGGTGGTGATCTGGAAAATCACCCACATAGCTACCAAGAATATGATGGGGCCGAAGAAAGGGTGCAGGGCAAACTTATCGATCCGCTCCCCCCAACTGACCTTTGACTCATCTTTGGTAGTCATGGCGTGGGCGACCGCGGATTCAATCCACTCAAAACGCGAGTCAGCCAGCTCAAACTCGTCCGTAGTATCTGGCTTGATGCGACGTACTTTGCTTGGGCGCTTGATTTCATGGCTGATCGTCTCGGCAACCAACTCTAAGTTATCGCGGTGCCGAGGATCGACTGCAATCACGGGAGCATCGATTGCTTTGCTCAGCTTTTCAACATCTACCTGTTCACCATTAGCAGAGGCAACGTCAGTCTTGGTGAGTACGATAACTAACCGATTGTCTTGTTCGGCAAGCTGGGCAACCATATATAAACTGCGTGAAAGGCTGGCGCAGTCAGCGGCTACCATAATCAGATCAGGGCGTTCGGAATCCTCACAATCAACGATGAGCTCTTTGGTTAATTCCTCATCAGGGCTCATGGGGTCGAGAGAATACGCGCCAGGAAAATCGATGACATCATAGACATTATCAGCAATCTTCCAAGCGCCACGGCTGACTTCGACCGTGGTGCCTGGCCAGTTTCCCATACGGGCCTTGGCGCCAGTGAGGCTGTTGAATAGTGTGGACTTACCTGCATTGGGGGCGCCAACCAATGCTATGACTGGTGCGCCTTCGGGGGCTACTTGGCCATGAGATTCACAATGGCAGGTAGAAGTATTAGTGTTTTTGGCCATGGTAATGAAGAGCTTCTAAGGAAGGGGAATTAAGCGACAGCGGCAACGTTGATATGTTTGGCGGTAGGCCCATCAATGGCATAGCGGGTATGCCCAATCTTGACTACACGGCCGCCGCTGGCGATCTTTTGGGATACTGTCAACTCGACACCCGGACGTAGCCCAAGTTCCGCCATCCGTCGACGCATGGCCTCAGTCAAACCCACAGTGCGAAGATTGGTCAGTTTACAACGGTGTCCGATTGGCACAGAAGTCAGGGCAAAAACGTCCTTTTGGGTGCCAGTTGCCGTAGCGGTAGTCGGGGAATTCATGTTGCTATCCCTTTCGACGGAAAATCGTCATAGGCTATTTTGCATTGCCTATCTTAACCAAGTCGCAAAAACTTGTGAAGATGAAGTGTGGTTCGGCTAACCTCTTATGGGTGTGAACAGGCTCGGGTCTTTGGGGCTTAAATGTCCGAAAAAAGCAAAGTCCCCGCCAATAAGCGGGGACTCTACCGGTTAGGTATTTACTTTAGTTCAAGCATGACCTGACCCTTGGTCACGCCTTCACCGGCAGCAACGGCAAGGCCGGTAACAACACCAGCTTTGTGGGCCTTGACTGGGTTTTCCATCTTCATGGCTTCGAGGACCACCACAACATCGCCTTCGGCAACTTCTTGACCTTCTTCGATATTGACTTTGATGACGGTGCCCTGCATTGGAGCTGCGACAGCATCACCAGAGACCGCAGCCTTAGCGCCACCAGAACGACGCTTCTTTGCCTTCTTCTTAGCACCACCGGCACCTCCACCGAGGGCAAGATCGCCTGGCAGAGCTATCTCTACGCGTCGACCGTCGATTTCGACGATGACCTTCTGATTCGGGGTTGCTTCTTCGGCTTCCTCAGCATCTTCTGGATCAACATAGGCAGGAATTGGGTTATCCCAAGCTTCCTCAATCCACTTAGTGTAAACATCGAACTTGGTGCCATCACCAATGAAGGCAGGGTTGTCAACGATGTGTGCATGGAATGGGATGGCGGTTGGGAGGCCCTCAATGACATATTCGGAAAGCGCACGGCGAGAACGCTGTAGTGCTTCCTCACGAGTCTCGCCGAAAACGATCAGCTTAGCCAGCATGGAGTCGAATTGGCCACCAATAACAGAGCCTTCAACGATACCGGAATCCATACGAATGCCTGGGCCAGCAGGTTCAATGTATTTGGTGATCTTGCCTGGTGCAGGCATGAAGTTGGAACCAGCATCCTCACCGTTGATGCGGAACTCAAATGCATGGCCACGTGGGGTTGGATCCTCCTTGATGTGGAGCTCCTTACCTTCAGCAATACGGAACTGCTCGCGCACTAAGTCAAGACCAGTGGTGACCTCAGTGACTGGGTGCTCCACCTGTAGACGCGTGTTCACTTCAAGGAAGTTGATCAGGCCAGTGGAATCCACAAGATATTCCACGGTGCCTGCACCATAGTAGCCAGCTTCCTTACAGATCCGCTTAGCGGACTCATGTAGGGTCTTGCGCTGTTCATCAGTTAGGAATGGGGCTGGTGCTTCTTCGACCAGCTTCTGGAAGCGACGTTGTAGGGAGCAGTCACGGGTACCAGCAACCACAACATTGCCATGCTGGTCAGCTAGCACCTGGCACTCCACGTGGCGGGCTTTGTCCATATAACGTTCAACAAAGCATTCACCACGACCGAAGGCGGCAACAGCCTCACGGGTAGCGGACTCATAAAGCTCCGCGACCTCTTCCATCTTGTAGGCGACCTTCATGCCGCGTCCGCCACCACCAAAAGCAGCTTTAATGGCAATGGGCAGTCCATGCTCTTCTGCGAAAGCTACCACCTCATCGGCATCTTTGACTGGTTCCTTGGTACCTGGGGCCATGGGAGCTTTGGCGCGCTCTGCAATGTGGCGAGCGGTGACCTTATCGCCAAGATCACGGATGGACTGTGGGGAGGGGCCAACCCAGATCAAACCTGCATTGATGACTGCTTCGGCGAAATCGCCATTCTCCGAGAGGAAACCATAGCCTGGGTGGATGGCATCGGCGCCAGATTTCTTGGCAGCGTCGAGGATCTTGTCGAAGACCAGGTAGGACTCTGCGGAGTTCTGGCCACCAAGGGCGAACGCCTCGTCAGCCATAGAAACGAACGGTGCGTCTGCGTCGGGCTCAGCGTACACGGCAACGCTAGCGATACCTGCGTCGCGAGCAGCGCGGATGACGCGGATAGCGATCTCGCCGCGGTTGGCGACGAGAACCTTGTTAATCTTCCTGGATTCCACAGTCACGTGAAGCTCTCCTGGTTCTTTGAGGTGATCGTTTGAAGTTAGTTGTCAGCTGTCGCTTCAGTTTTTTAAAGATCTAGAGGTCTATGATCGTGAAGCGTTCGGCGTAAAACATTCTTACACATTTGGTCCGCAGTTAAAGCAAAAACCACAAAACTAAAAAATTACCGAAGATGGGTGCCCGTCCATTCCAAGGACATTTCTAGGTTGTCTGGGTCGGGTCCTTTTCGAATTGGCATTTTTATCATATTGCCCCATTCTGCCCACGAGCCATCATACACTCTGCTGTTTTTACGACCTAGCAGGTACTTTAGTACAAACCAGCTGTGCGCAGCACGCTGTCCGTGATAGCAATACACCACAGGTTCCAAGGAAGTATCAGCTCCATTGAAGGCCGATTCCAGTTCGCTACGGGAGCGGAAACGTGAGTTGGGGAGGACGGAGTTTTCCCACGGAAGGTTCACCGCACATGGAATATGTCCCTGCCTAAACACCCCCGTTTCGGGGGAGTTATCGGTAATGTCGCCTGTGTATTCTGTCTCGGTTCGGACATCGATGATTGACCAGGGGAGATTGGAATTCGGCGCGATAGCAGTTTGAATATCATTGACGAAGGCTCGAACTTGCGTGTCGTCTCGGGGGGTAACCGGATAACCAGTGGCGGGGTAATCAGGAACGACGAAGGAGGTATCACGTTCCTCTGCCATCCACGAGTCGCGGCCGCCGTTGAGTAGACGAACATCTTGGTGTCCGAAAAGTTCAAATACCCATAAGGTAAAGGCGGCCCACGAGTTAGATTTATCACCATAAACCACCACTGTGTCGTCGCGACTAATGCCTTTTGCGTCCATGAGTTTGGCAAAAGCCTCGGCATCGAGGACATCACGAGATAAGGGGTTGTTTAATTCTCGGCGCCAATCGATACGTACTGCGCCTGGGATATGGCCAATGTCGTAGTGGAGCGGATCTTCATCGGATTCCACCACCCGCAGCCCTGGCGTGCCAAGGTGGGCGGATAACCACGAGGCTGATACTAACCTTTCGGGGTGAGCGTATTCCTTAAAACTGGGGTCTGGGTCAAAGGCTACCGGCATGGATGTGTAACCAACCTTTCTTGCAATGGGTGAAATTGTATTTACTTCTAGTTACTACAGTAGGCAAACTTAGGACGCAGGTTTGCGGTTACCACTTCCGTGGGGATTGTACGGACATGGTGTGGTGGTGCCTACATTAACAATGAGGGGTAGTAGGGGAGTGTGGTCTTGATTATCACTGGGGGCGCTGTGTGGTTAATTGCGGTGATGGCACCACACTGATTTGGGGGTATTGAAACTGGAGTGTGAGTCGAATTCATAATGGCATAGCAGTTTCTCTGACTGTTTGGGCGGGTTGCAACAGGTGCGCGAAAGCGGGCCTTGGGTCGCTTTGGGGTTTGGCATTGCATAACCACAGGTGTTGCATTGTTGCAGTCGTAGCCCCCTTCATTTGGGGGAGAAGGAACTCTATCCCTATTGTCTATTTTTGTTGCCAAAATCGGATCTTAATTGTTGTATTTTAATTGTTTGAGCTCTTGTTATTGATGGGTTTCTATAAGTTACTAGGAATGGTAAAAATTGTGAGAAAAATTGCTGCATTCTTGGGTGATGAAATGTATTCTGGTAATTATTTTGTGGTGACAATTCGTACAGCTATACTAATGAATCGATTGTTAGGACACGGAAATAAATTGATAATCTCAAATATTGAAATATGAGTCATTATTTGTGTTTTAGCAGTTGAAGTGTTTGGTTAAATTTACTAAACCAGCAATCTTTGCCACCCCCCAAGCGCAAACGGGGGAGTTCTTGCCATTTGTGAAGAACCCTTTCTGTCGCGCACATATTTGCAGTGAAAGGAAGGAATTATAATGGGTTTGCCTTGGATAGATATTATTGAGTGCGTTGATCCAGATCCACAATTAATAATGTGGCAATTTCCCCCACATCAAGGCCAATTTAAAAAAGGCGCCCAGGTGATCGTTCGTGAAAACCAAACGGCATTGGTTTTGAATCAGGGGGTAGCCAGTGCTGTTTATGGTCCTGGTCGTCATACCCTTCCCAGTGAGAATATTCCGATCTTAGATCAACTCAAGGGATGGAAGTATGGCTTTGCCTCACCGAACATCTATGACGTTTTCTTCATGGTCACCCGCCAATTCGCGGATCTGAAATGGGGAACACCAGCACCAGTTATGATGTCAGATCCAAAGTTCGGGCAGGTTCGGGTTCGGGCTTTTGGCTCCTACAATGTTCGGATTTCTGATCCAGCACGGTTCTTCCGGGAGTATGCAGGTTCTTTCCCCATATTGTGCGTTCGTGACATTGAAGTACAGTTGCGAGACTATATTGCAGCTAAGTTCAGCGAGATCATGGCGACCCAAGGAATTTCGGTAATGGACTTTGCCGCGAATCTTTCTGCCGTGAACAACCGACTCCAGCCGGTCATTGCTCCTTATTTTGAAGACCTTGGTGTTTCGGTTACTCAGTTCACTATCGTTTCGGTGACATTGCCAGATGAAGTAAATGAGTACTACGACAAAGTCACTGGCATGAACATGATCGGTGATCTCGATCGATTCCAGCGATTCAATACTGCTCTAGCTACTGCCGACGCGCGCAGTCAGGTAGGTGCTGGTGCACAAGAAGGACTGGCAATGGGGTTATTACTCGGTGAAATGAATACCCAAATGGGACAGCAACAGGCGATGGCGCAGCAAGCTGCAATGTCAGCCGCCCCGCAGTCACCAGTTACTCCTCAACCACCAACTGCTGATCCGATGGAAAAGCTTAAGAAACTCAAGGAGCTATTCGAAGCTGATCTGATTACCGAAGCAGAGTATCAGGCCAAACGGGCGGCAATTCTGGAGGAATTGTAATGGCATCATCTTTTGCAGAGCGCCTGCGGATGCATACATCAGCACGGGAAAAACCTGCTGCCATTGAGGAAGAGAAAGCAGTAGCGACAGTAAAAACCTGTCCAAACTGTGGTGCTGGCCGTGCTGAAAGTGACGGCATTAAAGAATGCCGGTACTGCGGATACGAGTTCATCACTGCTGCGATTTAAAACACTGTGCGTTGATCCGCACCGCAGATGAATACATTATTTACGACGAGAATTCTAGGATACTGATGTCACAATTAGCAGAAATCAATGCTCTGCACCAGCGCTTAGACGTCTTCCTCGCCAAACTCAAGACACGGGTGCAGGAGGTAGGTGCCGATGCGCAGCAGGAAGCAGCTACTCTCGCTGCTGCTGGTACAGATCACGAATCACAGATGAACTATCAAAGCTTCGTGAGTACCATCAGCGCTCAGATGGAACAGGTTGCTCGCAAAGCTGAGCGTACTTTTAATCAACACTTTGGTCCTTTTGAGGACGAGGATGATGACGAGAATGTCGAGTGGGTTTATAACAAGTGTGAAGAAAAGGTCGATTTTTTCGTCCAATGGGTGGAAGACTATGTTGAGCACTTGTTTAATGCCACAGCTGCGGTAGATGCGGAACGTAACTACAACAAAGCAGTCCAGGATTATCAGGAGGCTGCGGCGAAATTCACCTGCTCTCAGTGTGGTGCGCCAGTTCCGGTACCAGAAATGTACTACACAGCTCAGTACCTCACCTGTCTCGGCTGCGGCACTCAGTCAAATTTTGTGCCATCAACCGATATGCAGGCACTGCCACTTTATGCTGAGGACTTGGCACGGGCGCGGACAGCACAACTGCGTAAGCAGGTAGATGCCATGTATCACAAGGCGAATATTCCAGTCGGTGACCTTGCCGGGCATGTGCTCGATGTTTCTATTCGGGAATTTAGCGAGCTCAATAAACTACTACCTGCCTATGGTGTTCAGCGCTTGGGGCTTTATCGCGAAGGTGCATACTCGGAACTGTTTGAAAAAGATCTTGTTGACTTGGAACCAGCTGGCACCCGGACCGCGGACCTGTCCTATGTCAATCTGCTTGCCATGCTCAATAAAACCATGGTGGAGATGCGATCCGAGGGGCATCCTAACGCTGTAGTTTTGACCGAGGAGATCATCAAGTTATTTGCACGTCAAGGCGAACCATTAGCACAAGCAGTGTTGAATGGCACCTTTACCTTGGCTTTGTTTGAGCAGCAAGCGGCTTTGGCACAAGCGCGTCCCGATTACTAGCACACAACAGGTGGCAGTCGAATAGGCCATAGCCAACTTTGGTTATGTTTCAGCAAGTTCTATGAACCGAACGCAATGGCAAACACCTAACAATCACACACATCATCATTTCTATTTACTATATTTTTAAGGAAAGAGCATATGCTTGACAAGATTTTATCGATGTTCAAACGGACAGTCGACGGCTTTGGCCCAAAGCCAACCGATCCAGAGGGGATTGCAAAACTCGTCGAAAAGCGATCGGCGCATCGGGTGGCTGAGTATCAGGAAGCACTGGCAGAGGGAGAGAACCCAGAAGGCCACCTTGCTAGTTTGCGGATTAATATTGAGATGATTCGCTACCGTGTCAATCATGAATGTTTACCTGCCGAGACTGAGGCCAAGCGTGCGGTATTCGTTGAAGAAACCTTGGAAGTCATTCGTAGCACCCCGCAGACCATCCTGAGTCCAGCAGGCACCTATGAGGCCGATGTCACCTACGTCAATATCATGGGCAACCTAGGCGATGGCCTTATTGCTTTGCGGAAAGAAAAAGACGCAATGATGGTGGCATTCGCCGAAGATCTCGTGCGTGCTTTCGGCCGTCCTGGTGACGGGCTAGCTGCAGCAATTCTCAATGGAACCTACAACGACGAGTTATGGGAAGAATACGCTGAGCGTGCTCAGGATTCCGAGCCCATTTAAATCCTTATTACAACAAGAACTACTTTCCTGGCCCATGTGCCAGCACCACGTGCTAAGGAGCACCCATGCTGAAAAAACTCTTTGCCCTCTTTGGCAAGGGCAGTGTCGGTGACACTGCTACGGATTTCCGCAATAATGCTACCGGTGATGCGGTCGAACCGGCACTTAGCGGCTCCGCATCTGATCAAGCATCAGGTGCTGGTATTGGTGCCATGATGGGCAAAGCTTCTGGCAAAATTCAAGGCTTTGTGCCCACTACACAACCAGTGGGTGCTCCTGCGTCCGCGCAATCGGCGGGTAGTCAGGATTTAGATGCCATTGTAGAGCAGCGCATTGCTGATCGGATTGCAGATTTAGCAGCCACCTTTGCCAATGCTGATGAAGAACCTGCTGGTCACGTCGCAGCTAAGGTATTAAATCTAGAACTGGCCCGCCTTCGGGAGCTTTATCACTTGTCGCCTGAGGCAGCACAATCTCGGTTGCATCAGGCGGTGCAGACCTCCATCACCAAAGTGAAAGGCGCGCCAAACACCATCTTCGAACCGATTGGCACCTTAGAGGCAGACATCACCTATGTGAACTTCATGGGCATGGTTGGCGATGGGCTTGACTATGTGCGTAAGCAGGGAATCCCAGTAGTGATCGCCTTTGTGGAGCAGTTTATTCGTGAGTTTGCGCGTCCTGGTGATGATTTGGCCGCGGCTATTCTCGACGGTCGCTACAACGATGCTTTGTGGCAATACCATGCAGATCAGGCTATGCAGCAGCCGGAGGATCCCCATGCTGAAGATCGGAAAATGGCAAACACCGAGTTCACTGGCCACGAAGCAGCTTTTGACCCGATGAAAGAAATGTTCCAGCAGGCTTCAGCCGCGAGTGGTCCTGAGACTCAGCCAATTCAAGGCGTGAGCCTGCATGACTATGTTGCTGGTGCTAACCTACTGCACACGGGGACTTCGGTTGATGAACTAGTGCGCAAGCTGGGAATTGAACGGGTTCAATGGGACAACGCTGCTAAGGGCTGGCAGCAACGCATGGCCGATCATCCTATGACGGTAGGAATGCAATACACCACCTTAATGAGCACCCCACATCCCGTGCTCTCTGCGGAAACCAGTGGTGGTGGCGAAAACTCCGCTCGCTTGAAGAATGACCGAGACTTCTATATTGAAGTTTCTGCCACTATCAATGCCATGAGCACCATCGGAATGGATGCTGGAGCACATGTAAAGAACGAGTGGGGATTGAGCTTGGCAGAAGTCGGCTCAGCTGGGGTGCAGTGGATGAGTGACCCTGCCCACATGATGCAAGTGATGGGGCAAATTAATCTGCGTCAAGCAGAGTTGGAAAAGAAATTTGCACAAGAATTCAATCAGCAGCTCGGTGGAGGAATTGCCGATGATATTGAGTTCTAATCACCACTAATCGACGTTGCTAGAGAAAAAGGGCACGCTCACATGAACTTGCTCTCCACGAGTTGGTAACTGATTTCTCAGTACAATTTTTGGGGGAACGGTTTAGTGTGGGCGGCCCTTTTTATTGTGTGGATTTATCGATAGTAGCTCTTGGTGGGGGCATGTGCTTGAGATTGGAGCTGAGGTTATCGATAGAACGGTGAAATTAGTGACTAAACTTATCGCTGCAGTCAGTGGCAATGATAAGTTATGGGTGTGAATTCAGTCGCTATTTTTGAATTGAGGCAATTGAAATTCCTGCGCACTACTGAAAGACGCACGTCAATGCCATCCACTTACTAGTGTGGCATTGATTACTAAACTCTGTTTTTTCGGGAAAAGTCACGTTTGTCGGAGTACCATGTAGGGAGTGTTTTTATGCGAATCCCCGGCTTGGAGCGCGAAAATCACTCACTCATACGTTCATATCACCAACGCGAAAGGGCATCACAGTGCACAAGAGCATCGTTGTTTTCGAAGTTGAAGGCGGATCCGACAAATATATCGACGGCCACCGCCGCGACACCATGCCAATCGTCAATGCTATTAAAGAAGCCGGATGGCATGCAGAAGTGGTCTACTACCGACCCGAGTGGAGCGACGCACTCTTTGAGTATGTTTCTTCCAACTTTGATGCCTATATCTCCCGTGTGAACCCAGGTAATATCCCTGGTGGCGAAAAAGGCTACTTTGACTTGCTTACCAAGCTTTCTGAAGCTGGTCTCATTGGCATGTCCACCCCAGCTGAAATGATGGCTTATGGCGCAAAGGATGCGTTGGTGAAGCTTAATGACACTGACTTGGTCCCTGCTGATACTGCCGCGTATTACGATGTGGAGACCTTCCACAACACCTTCCCAACTTCTATCTCCTACGGTGAACGTGTGCTCAAGCAGAACCGTGGTTCTACCGGTGAAGGCATTTGGCGGGTGCAACTTGAAGATAAGGAGCTTGCTGCTTCTGTCGAACCAGGTACCGCCCTTCCATTAGATACCAAACTGCGCTGTACCGAGGCTGTGGACAATCACACCGAAATCCGTGAGCTTGGTGAATTCATGGACTTCTGTGACCAGTACATCATTGGCGACAATGGCATGCTTGTTGATATGCGTTTTATGCCGCGCATTGTCGAAGGTGAAATCCGTATTCTGCTGGTTGGTCCACACCCAGTTTTCGTTGTGCACAAGAAGCCAGCTGCCGGTGGTGACAATTTCTCCGCTACCTTGTTCTCCGGTGCAAAGTACACCTACGACAAGCCAGAGTCTTGGCAGGAGCTGGTGGACATGTTTGCCGAAGCACGCCCAGTCATTGCTGAGAAACTTGGTGGCGACAATATCCCACTGATCTGGACTGCAGACTTCATGCTAGCTGACGCTGAGGACGGTTCTGATACCTACGTGCTGGGTGAAATCAACTGCTCGTGCGTGGGCTTCACCTCAGAGCTGGATATGGGCATCCAAGAACTGGTTGCAAAGGAAGCAATTGGTCGTGTGGAGAAGAAGTTCGCCTAAAAATCGCAGCTTACCTGTAGGTTAAACCAAAGCAGGGGTATTCATTGAATGGAATCAGTGCCAAACAATGGATTCCCTGCTAGCGTGAAGACATGACTTCATTTTCAGATCCAATTTTTTCTCAGATTCACCCTTCTTGGTTCGACCCTAGTGCATATATGAAGGTATTCGCCCAATTATTTCAACTCTTCTAGCAGCTAATATTATTACTACCAGCTGGTAGTAATAATATTAGTAACCAAGAAAGCCCATCGGTTTGTGTACGCAGATCGATGGGCTTTCGTACTTGCTGGGAGCGCTTGAAGCTGTGGCGGTTATGCCAAAACTCAGATCCTTGGTGATTGTTTTGACGTGCTCCCAACCTATGGCTTTGTGTTTGCTGTCCAAGTTATAGGGTTCTTCCGGTTTTGGGGTGTCGTGGTGGGCTGAGGGGAGAATCGAGCTGTATTTACTGTTTTGGTTTTGTGGTTGGTGGAATCGAGCTGTATTTCTTATCCGGTAGTGTCTGTGGTGGCCTTGCGTAGGTGGGAATGGCAGCTTGATTCTTACAGGTGCTCAACCATGGTTGGGAATCGAGCTGCTATTTGGGTGATGTGAGCTTGTGTGGTTGGCTGTGGGGCTGGGAATGGCAG
>JBHACV010000163.1:0-2934 GCA_041854705.1 Corynebacterium sp. | reverse complement strand
CGCACCCATTTGGATTCGTACCGGTGTTCTAGGTATTCAATTGAAGTCAAAGACCCCAGTCGTTGCGAAAGTTTGCGCATGCGTCGGCCCAAAATGGACAGGTTCAAAATGCCGCCGCCAATATCGCCCAGCGCGTACCACAGAGAATAATAACCTTGGGTATAGGCCAATGAACCTGCACCTTGGAACATGTAGCCTGACATTGAGGTGGACTGCAGTCGCAGCGCGGTTACCGCAGGCCCGAGCGAGCGGTCACCAAGCAAGTAACTTTCGGTGCTTTCAGAAGACTTCCGTGTTGTCCACACACCGATGCCCGCCATTGCAATGAAATAGAAAATGAGGAAATACGTTGCGATGTTCATCTTAGCTATCCCTCTACTGGCTCGTCTGCGAGATACCAGTCGCGGCTAATGAACCAAAAGACTGCGGTATAGATAATCCAAATCAATGAGACGCCAAAGATGGCGACCACGGTAAAAGCTGGTAAGCCAAACAAGACCGTGTCCTTTCTTCCAAAGCGGTTTGCTGGTTACCACTCAAGCAGGAAGTAAGGTGGCTCATGGCTGGCAATCTGTTTCTTTCGGTGGGCAAATGTAAACACATTGTAATCTATGTCACTTTTACTGGTCAGGGCCGCTTTTCGACGCCCAAACTTTGAGGGATTTGATGGATCTTTCTATCGCTTGGATTGGTTCTGCGTCTGCAGGCTAGGCTTGTTGGTGGACTGGAACCGTGGCTGATATTTGGCATTAAGGAGCTTGGCTAGTGCTGACTGCATTACTTGATGGGGTAGTGGAATACGAAGCACGGAACGTTGATAGACTTTCTGAAGCTGAACGCGACGCGCTACGGGGGCGCTGGTCCTGTCCTAGCTGTGGAAGTGAGGCATATTTTGTTCGGCGTAGTCGTAATGGGAGGTCTGCAAAATTCGCGTCGCGTTATCATGCTGATGACTGTGTCGAACAGTCTCAATCTGGGACTGCGGGGGAGGAGGCTTCTACCAAAATTGAGGTAACGCCCATATCTAATGACGCATCACACCTTGTGCTACGACTCGAAGGTTTCGACGGCGTTGGCGCTGCTCGTGGCAAATCTCGTGCAAATTTAAAAGGTAAGACGGGTCGTAGGCATACTGGGCAAGGAGTTGTTCGACAACGTCATGAGCAAAGCCATGGCCTAGCGTCCTTGCTTAGCCGGTTGTCCCGAGACCCAGCCTTTCGAAAGGACACTCGCCCCTTTCGTCTGGATGATGGAACATGGACGACCATCCGCGACTGCTGTGTTCACGCTGACGACTTCACGCAAGATCGGTTAGGTCAAAGAGTTATCGTTTGGGGTAGTGTTTTCAACGCAAGTGGCAGCTGGGTTAACAGTGGCCCAAAGGGGCTACCAATGCCTGCCATTCTGTTCACACCGGATAGCAAACTAATGATCCTCGCGAAGAATCGTATTGACGATATAGATGAGCTTAACGATCATCTATTCATTGCTGTGGCCACATTTTACCTCACAAGATACTTGGTTCCCTACGCCCGAGTGCAGGCCCAACACGTGGCTTTCCTTCCCAAGAAATCATCCTTTTCCAGTATTCAAAGCTAGATTTAAGTTTCTTTGTTTTACAGGCAAAACTGTGGTCAGCTATGTCGCGGTCTAGTGAGTTATTGCACGGCGGATGATTGCTTCAACGTCCTTCAGTGGAGCAGTATTTTGGCGCTGGTATGAGGGCGGGACTGTCGCCCTATAGTCAAGTTGCTGTTTAGTGGAATAATATCCCTGTCACAATTGGCTATTGCCGCTTTTCGACGCCACCAGATCAGCGAACTCTACGATTTCCTGTATGTACTTTTTGGCATCATAACGATGGATGACATGATTAGCCTTGGATCGTCGAACAATAGTCTGCGGGGCGAGGCGCACTACCTTTGCGACATCCTCATCATCTAGTGCGCCAACCAAGCCATAAGGCTCTACTCGTAGCCACTTAGCGTGCAGTAATAGGATTGGAATACGTAAGCCGCGCAATGCTTGCTCATGAGAGAAATCGCCATAAAAGCGGCCATCGACAAAGGCACGAGCAAAATCTGGGTCGAACATTGATAGGGAACGAAAAAAGTCGCCAAACGAACGTGGCGCCCACCATGCCGAAAAACCACTTGGTTCACCAGGGTGCTGCTCTTTCCAACGCCGGACGCCAGGATCGATAAGCCGATCAATAACCCAATCTGGCATCCGCTTGACCCGCGTAGGGGAAACTGGCAACTCTTGGCCACGAAAATAGTCAGCAAGCTTACGATTTGGTTTTTCTAAGACTTCGACCGCATGAGCGAGCCCTTGATACACAAACCGATCATGCTCTTTAAACCGAGGTAGCTCCGCAGAAAATATCGGAGCATCTTCTAAAACAATCGCTGAAACCTGTTCCGGGAAATGCGCTGCCAACCACAAGGCGAAAATACCACCAGAGGAATTACCAGCAACTAGGGCTGGACGACCAACCACTTGTTGCAGAAAAAGCCCTAATTGTTGCCCAACACTATCCCAAGAATAGTGACCAGTCATCCAGCTGGAAGAACCATGTCCCGGCACCTCTACAATAAACACTTCAAAATGACGGCTAAGTGTTGGGGTAACTTTCTCATAGGTGCGCCAAATCCCCATTTGTGCAGGTAAAAGCACTAATGGTGGGCGGGGAGAAGGCCGGTGAACATAACTAATAGTGACCTTAGGGCTAATAGAAACAAAGCGATGTGAAAAACCTAATTCCTGCAATCGTGGCGGGAGCGGCTCAGACCATTTTTCAAAGGGGTTGCTGCTCATAAGACCAGTATGCGCTCATGATTGATTATTTTCTCTGTGAAATGAAACCTGAAGAGTTATAGGTCTTTAGCGATTACGTTTGTCAGTGCTCAGTTGTATTTGGAAAGGAGGAAGAGG
>JBHACV010000162.1:0-3648 GCA_041854705.1 Corynebacterium sp. | reverse complement strand
CCTATCCAATCCTTAAATTTGTGTACTCAAATGTTTCGCTACCTTTGGTGTGTGAAGGTAGCAACCCCACATAAGAGAAGAACAGGCCCGACCTATATAAAAACTAAGAATAAAAATATCCCACCAAACCCACCCCAACACGAGACAAAAGACCACACCCAAAAGCAGGTAACAACAAACCCAAAAGCTCGCGTGAGTAAATATCTAGTACCGCCATCGTTCACTATCGGGCAGTACTTATGAACTTCGGGCGACTGATTTATCCAACGTATCCGTGTGGTTGCACATTACTGCCAACTAGGTCTAAGCCATACTTATTTTGTTTTGCCCTAGATCTTTGAAGTACCTTAGGCCGTCCATTATGGGGTTAGCTAATGTTCTATCTGCAAGTTGTCCGATTTGAATATGGTCATCGTGTAGGAATCTACCGCCACAGCACTGTGACATCTGGTTGGCTTAAACCCGTGAACTTACAACCGACTTGCTCGACAAGTGTGCGCAGAGAGACCGCACAATTGCCATAAGTAACATGGAGGAATGCTAGAAGTGAATTGTGAGTTCGGTTATTCCGGTGCGATTGGTGCGCTGCATCATAGCTTCGAACCTGGGAAGCTTTATGGGATTTCTGGGCCTAATGGGGTGGGGAAGTCCACGCTATTGCAAACGCTGGCCGGTGAACTGGAGGTAATTAGTGGCAGTGTGCTGATTGATGGGCAAGATCCAGCGAGTACTGGGGTCGGAAAAATTATTCGAGTTGGCGATCCGGTATTCATTCCCGATCTGAGCATTGGGGAGCACCTTGCTTTGCTCGCGGAAAATTATCATGTGGAGGTTGCTCAATCATGGCAGTTGGCAGATCTGGAATTACTGTTGCCGAGTCGGGTGTCTAGCGGGCAACGCCAACGGGTCTTTTTAGCAACCCAGCTGCAGCAAACTCCAATGGCTTTTGTCATTGATGAACCAGAACGGCATCTTGATACTGATTGGGTGGATTTTGTTTGTGAGCAGTTAATTCGAATAGCGCGAACTGGTGCGATTGTGGTGGTTGCATCTCACTCACAGCAGGTATTATCCACCTGTGATGAGGTGATTGAACTGTGATAAAGCGAATACTAGATGGCTGCTACATTATTATTGCAACTTTTATAATCGGCGGATTTCTATGGTCATTTATTGACCATATGTTCACTGGCACGTCGCATGCTCTCCCGTATCCGATTGTTATTGCAGCAACTGTAATTATGCTTATGGCTGCGGCATGGTTGGCAGAGTTATTGGTGCCGATGCAGGCAATATCGGAGCAGCGGTGGGTATATGTGCTACGTCCACAAGCAAAACTTCGATCGGTTGATGTCATTACACTTGCCAATTTTGGCGGCGCGATCGCTATAGGAATCTTGGTGGGGCTGATTCATAATAACCTGCCATTATGGATTCTCCTTGCGGTGTTTCTGCGTGTGATGCCGCTTTTTCGTTGGCAGCGACGGTTGCCAGGGTTATTGGTAGCGGGAGAACGTCGGACGGTGGGAACGGGCGCGTTGTATGTTCATGATTCGGAGTTAGTTTCCGAGGCGATGGCCTTGGGGTTAGGGCGGTATCGGCCACAACCCTCGACTGCTAATCTTTATCGCTTGTTCTTCCGTCGGTTGGTGCGTCGTCATTATGTACTGATTGCAGCAGTTCTAGTGCTCAGCGTCGCTATTGTGCTTGGCAGCGTAAATAGTTCTGCTGCGGTTGGTCTTTTTCTCCTTGGGTGGGCATTTGTTTCGACAGCTGTCTTGCGCTGTACCAATTTCCAGCCGATCCTAGAATCAGGTTCACTGCGGTTGATCGTGATGATAGTTTGTGCCCTCATCGCCGGATTAGTGGTGTTTATGCTGATGGGAAAACCGTGGACTATTCCCATGGTGGTTACCTCGATCGGGTATTCCGCGTGGCGGCGGTCGAAGCCGCGTAGCAATGAGAATTTTGTGGTGGTTGATGTCGGTTTCGGCGCTGGCATTCCCCTTGGGACGGTGGAATATGTGACTGCGGGGCTTGGGCCAACTGCCATGATTGCCTTGGCCCTTGTCTTCGGTGCTTAGCTAGCTTTATCCCATTTAAACAGCCAAGTCCCAAGACCACCGAAGATGATTGCTACTCCGATAAGGACGAGTAGTGAACTAAGTGGCCAGCTAGTTCCTGCCCATGAGGCCCGAACTAATTCGGCGATGTGGTGAATCGGGGAGAAGTTAATAATGGTTTGCATACCACTAGGCATTACCGCGGTAGGAATTAAAATCCCGGAGGTCATGATTAGGGTAATCATCAGCCCATTGCCGATTCCAGTGGCGGCGGCCACGCTGGGATAGACCACAGCGAGAAACGCCCCAACGGCCAACATCGCCACTAGTCCGATTGCATAAGCGCAGATCACCAGTAAGACATTTTTGGGCACTGCTACTCGAAAGGCTACGATTCCCACCCCAAGGGTCAAAAGGGCACCGATGAAACCAAGCAGGAAATTGACTATTAGATCAGCTGTGACATAGGTCTTAGCCTGAAGTGGGGTAGCCCGCAGCCGAGCAAGCGCACCAGAGGCTCGTAATGTGAGCTGGTTTTGTGGGGCAATGACTACCCCCACTGTGAGGATGGACAGGATTGTTAACCCTGGCAGCATATTGTCAACAAAACCATGGCCACCGAATTCTGGTGCGGGATCATTGCCGAAGATTAAGCCCATGATGATGAGCAGCAGGGGAGAGAAGATAATGATGAAGAAAAATCCAACTGGCTCCCGTAGTTGAGATTTTATAAAGGCTAGAGTCAGTGGTCGCAAGCCACGCATTTTAGTTCTCCTGTTCCAGTGGACGGCCAGTGAGGTTTAAAAAGACATCCTCTAAGGTGGCAGTTTTCAGTTCCATGTGTTTAGGGTTGCGCACTACTTGTAGTACTGCGGGGGCAAAATCACCGGTACCGGTCACGGTCAAGTGCAATCCGTCGAAAGTTACGGCAGTGACGTTTGGCAGTTCTCTGAGCGTGTCGACGCCATGAGCGTCGTCAAGTGTTAGATGAAGCGTGGATCCGGCTGCGTACTGAGCTATCAGCGCTTTAGTGGTATCAAGTGCAATGATGCGACCATGATCCATAATCGCGATGCGGTCGCACAGTGCCTGAGCTTCTTCCATTGAATGGGTGGTGAGTACGATGGTCCGGCCATTGCGTTTGAGGGTGCGCAGAATGTCCCAGATGGTCAGTCGGGTTTTGGGATCCAGCGCAGACGTGAGTTCATCAAAGAAGAGTAGTTCTGGATCGTGGATGAGGGCTAGGGCAATGAATACCCGTTGCTTTTGTCCACCGCTGAGCTTATCGACGCGGGCATCTGCTTTTTCTTCTAGCCCGACTGAGCGCAGGACTTCGCCGAGGTCTTTGGCATGGGCATAAAACGAGCTGTAAGTCTGCAGGGTTTCTTTGACGGTCAGTCGTGGGATCAGAGCTGCTTCTTGAAGTTGGGTGCCGATCCGTTCCATGAGTTTGGCGCGATCGGTGCGCGGATTGAGGCCAAGTACTTCGATGGTGCCGGAATCAGGGGTGTCGAGTCCTTGGAGTTGATTGAGCAAGGTGGTTTTGCCGCTGCCATTGGGCCCGAGAATGCCAAAAATTTGATTG
>JBHACV010000161.1:0-7257 GCA_041854705.1 Corynebacterium sp. | reverse complement strand
GAGGCTGGCGGCTCCTATAACTTTGAGTGGGCAGGTGGCGTCTCCCTGATTCTCGCCACTGGCCTCGCCCTAATGTTGGGTGGCTACCTGCACTTCACAGAGCGTCGAATTGACGTTTTGCCTGAGGACTGGGAAGAGGCAGAGATTGCCGACGGTGCTGGCACCCTTGGTTTCTTCTCTCCTTCTTCAATCTGGCCAGCTGCCATGTCCGGTGCGGTTGCTGTCTTAGGTTTTGGCATTATCTTCATGCACTATTGGTTAATTGCCTTCGGTGCGGTGTTATTGATCTACACCACCGTTATGCTCAATTTGCAGTACGGCCTGCCAAAGGAAAAGCACTAATTCTTTAACTGTTCAAGCGTCTAGCTTTTCTCAACAATCCCCTCCTTGGGTTCTCCGGGAGGGGATTGTTGTCGTATGGAGGAGAAGAAAAGTTCCCAAACCCAGAAAAAATATTTTCTGGGTGGAATTTTTGGGTGACTGAAGCTAAAAGCCGAGGTGAACGAGGGTCAAACGAAAGTTGGAACCGGCCAAATAAGCACCTTTGCACCATGTGAGATAAGTCATATTCAATTTCTGTGCGTTTTCCGGAAAAACTCAAAAATCTTTGATTCATTTATTTGGCAGTAGTACATTTGACTCCCTCGCTATGGGGTTTGACCTGCACTATTGTTGTGTCGGCAAATGCGGTAAAAAAGTTCCCGAGTGGGTTATCGCGCCACCTCCGCACAGGGGGAGTGGTGGGGGCAAGAGGTCCGGAAGAATTTGCGGACGAAATGCGGGGGAGAAGACGTGACTTAGCAAGCGTGAGCAGACATACTAGTAATGTGACGAGCGCAATTGGAAACCCAGAAAAGGCAGCACCACGTGTTGCGGCACTGAACCGTCCCAATATGGTCAGTGTCGGAACCATCGTGTTCCTGTCCCAAGAATTGATGTTCTTCGCCGGTCTGTTTGCGATGTACTTCACCTCGCGGGCAAACGGTCTCGGAAACGGCTCATGGCAAGAGGGTGCAGATCACCTAAATGTGCCTTATGCCTTGGTAATCACCGTGATCCTTGTTTCCTCCTCCGTGACTGCCCAGTTTGGTGTCTTTGCGGCAGAGCGTGGCGATGTGTTTGGTCTGCGACGTTGGTACTTGCTGACCATCCTGCTAGGTACCATCTTCCTGTTGGGTCAGGCTTATGAGTACTACCACCTCGTGGAGCATGGCTTGACTATCCCAAGCAGTGTCTATGGATCCACTTTCTACATCACCACCGGCTTCCACGCGGCCCACGTGCTTGCGGGTGTGCTGGCATTCGTAGTGGTCTTGCTAAGAATCGCAAAGGCAAAGTTCACCCCTGCACAAGCCACAGCGGCAATGGTGGTGTCGTATTACTGGCACTTCGTTGACGTTGTGTGGATCGGCTTGTTCATCACCATTTACTTCATTCAGTAGGCCGTATCGGCCACGAAGCTGGGATATACACAGTTTCGACAATGGCCTACAGCCCTTCACTTTCCATGATCGAGACATAAGGAAAATGATGGATACCAACCCCCAGACCTCCGAGCTGGTCGATGTGACCTCCTCGGCTAAAAAGGCAAAGAAGGCGAAGGCGCGCCGTAAGGTTCGCCGCATTCTTGCCGGCGTTATGGCCCTCGCCCTTGGTCTGACCGGTACCGGCATCTTAGTTAATGCCGTTACCCCGGACGCGCAGGTGGCAGTTGCTCAGTCAGATGAGCAAGCGATGATCCAAGAAGGCAAAGACCTTTACGACGTCGCCTGCGTCACCTGTCACGGCGCTAACCTGCAAGGCGTCGAGGGACGTGGCCCCTCTCTGATTGGCGTCGGTTCCGGTGCGGTGTACTTCCAGGTACACTCCGGCCGCATGCCTATGCTTCGTAATGAAGCCCAAGCAGCACGTAAAACCCCGCGTTACACTGAGGCGCAGACTCTCGCCATTGCTGCCTATGTAGCAGCCAATGGTGGTGGCCCAGAAATCGTTTACAACGAAGATGGCACTGTAGCTCAGGAATCTCTACGTGGTGCAAACTATGACGGCCAAATGGATCCCGCCGATGTTGCGCGCGGCTCCGACCTGTTCCGTCTTAACTGCGCATCGTGCCACAACTTCACCGGTCGCGGTGGCGCCCTTTCATCCGGTAAGTATGCCCCGGTCCTTGATCCGGCCAATGAGCAGGAAATCTACCAAGCAATGCTTACTGGTCCGCAGAACATGCCTAAGTTCTCTGATCGTCAGCTGACTGCCGACGAGAAGAAAGACATCATTGCTTTCATTAAATCCGCTAAGGAAACCCCCTCCCCAGGTGGTTGGAGCCTCGGTGGTCTAGGCCCTGTGGCTGAAGGCATGTTTATGTGGCTTGTCGGAATTGTGGTCCTTGTGGCCGCTGCTCTCTGGATTGGATCGCGCTCATGAGCAATAACAACGAAAACACCTACTCCGCCAAAGAGCTCAACTCCATGACAAATGAAGAGCTCGCACGTCTCGGCACCCAGCTTGACGACGTCACCGTTGCGTACCGCAAGGAACGCTTCCCAATCGCGGCAGACCCCGCAGAGAAGCGCGCGGCACGAGCAGTTGGCATTTGGCTAGCCATTGGCATCATTGCTGCCATTGGTTTTGTAGCTGTCTACCTCGCTTGGCCATGGAATTACCAAGGCCTTGGCGACGAAGGTTTGTGGATGTACACCCTGTACACCCCCATGCTTGGCATCACTTCTGGTTTGTCCATTCTTGCCCTAGGCATCGCGGTAGTGCTGTATGTCAAGAACATCATTCCTGAGGAAATCGCGGTTCAGCGTCGTCATGATGGACCATCAGAAGAAGTTGATCGCCGGACCATTGTTGCACTGCTCAATGATTCTTGGGAGACCTCAACTTTAGGTCGTCGTAAAGTTCTAAAAAGCCTGCTGGCACTATCTGGAGCTCTGGCTGGTCTGGTCGTTGTTGCGCCACTTGGCGGCATGGTTAAGAATCCATGGAAAGCTGGCAAGCTTGGTATCCAAGGCGATGGCACCCTGTGGACCTCTGGTTGGACCCTGCATGAAAAAGGCGTGAAACTTTATCTTGGTCGTGACACTGGTGCTTTGGCGGTGGAACACGAGTCTTCTTCCGGTGCCCACTACGTCACCCAAGGCGTGACCCGCTTGGTGCGGATGCGCCCAGAAGACTTGGCCGCTGCTGCAATGGAAACAGTATTCCCATTGCCAGCTGATGCAGTCAACGATGGCGATCTTTATGATTCCACTGCTGATGTTTACGAGACCCACATGCATTCCATCCACGGTCCTCGTAATGCTGTGATGCTTATCCGCCTCCGCTCCGCCGATGCCGAAAAGGTCATCGAACGAGTCGGCCAGGAAGATTTCCATTACGGTGACTACTACGCCTACTCCAAGATTTGTACGCACATCGGCTGTCCAACCTCGCTATACGAGGCACAAACCAACCGCATTCTGTGCCCCTGTCACCAGTCGCAGTTCGACGCTTTGCATTACGGCAAGCCAGTCTTCGGCCCTGCTGCACGCGCACTGCCACAGCTGCCGATTACCGTTGACGAAGAGGGTTACCTCATCGCCGCAGGCAACTTCATTGAGCCTGTCGGCCCGGCATTCTGGGAGCGTAAGTCCTAATGAGCAATAAACTAGCCGAAATCGGCAACAACATCGACTCGCGGTTCACCGCTGCCGCTGGTATCCGGCGTCAGATCAACAAGGTGTTCCCCACTCACTGGTCCTTTATGCTCGGTGAGATTGCACTGTACAGTTTCATCATTCTGTTGCTGACCGGTGTGTATTTGACCCTGTTCTTTGATCCATCCATCACCAAGGTCATCTACGATGGCGACTACTTGCCACTTAATGGCGTGGAAATGTCTCGGGCTTATGAGACAGCTTTGAACATCTCCTTCGAAGTACGTGGTGGATTGTTCATCCGCCAGATGCACCACTGGGCAGCACTTATGTTCATGGTATCTATGACCGTGCACATGCTGCGTATCTTCTTCACTGGTGCGTTCCGTCGGCCACGTGAAGCCAACTGGATCATTGGTTGCGTGCTATTGCTGCTAGGCATGGCCGAAGGCTTTATGGGTTACTCCCTGCCGGACGACCTGCTTTCCGGTGTGGGTCTGCGCATTATGTCCGCCATTATTGTTGGCCTGCCCATCATTGGTACTTGGTTGCACTGGCTGATCTTTGGTGGGGATTTCCCCTCCGACTTGATGCTGGATCGCTTCTACATCGCACACGTTCTCATCATCCCTGGCATTATCCTCGGCCTGATTGCTGCTCACCTAGCTTTGGTCTGGTACCAGAAGCACACCCAGTTCCCCGGACCAGGTCGTGCTGAGAACAATGTCGTTGGTGTACGTATCCTTCCACTGTTCGGGATCAAGGCAGCAGCATTTGGTCTAATCACCGCTGGTGTGTTAGCTCTGATGGCCGGTCTGACCACGATTAACGCCATTTGGTTGCTTGGCCCTTATAACCCAGCGCAGGTTTCTGCAGGTTCACAGCCTGATATTTACATGCTGTGGACAGACGGTGTGGCTCGTGTCATGCCTGCGTGGGAACTTTACATCGGTAACTACACCATCCCAGGCGCCTTCTGGGTAGCCATGCTTTGTGGATTGATGGTTGTCCTCCTAGTTGCCTACCCATTCATTGAGAAGAAGATCACTGGTGACGATGCGCACCACAATCTTTTGCAGCGTCCGCGTGACGTTCCAGTGCGCACCTCGCTGGGCATGATGGGCATTATGTTCTTCTTCCTCGTCACGCTTTCTGGTGGTAACGACCTATTCGCTTATCACTTCCAAGTATCTTTGAATGCTATGACGTGGGTTGGACGTATTGGTTTGATCGTCCTGCCGCCACTGGCATACTTCATCACCTATCGAATCTGTGTTGGCTTGCAGCGCTCCGACCGTGAGGTACTGGAACACGGCATCGAAACAGGCATCATCAAGCTGTTGCCTAATGGCGCCTTCATTGAGGTGCATCAGCCACTGGGGCCTGTTGATGACCACGGTCATCCGATCCCACTGCCATACGCAGGTGCACCGGTGCCGAAGCAGATGAACCAGCTCGGATACTCTGGGCATCCAGGTCGCGGCTCCTTCTTGACGCCTGATAATGAAGAGATTGCCGCCAAGGCAGCCAAGATTGAGCATGATAATCACCGTGAAGAAGCGGAGATGCTCGAAAACCTCAACAAGGCCAACCGAGCCGCAGATGAGGAAAAGGGTTTAATCTAGGCTTGACCTAAAAATATTGCGCTCACGTGAAGACTCCCAAGCTATATGCTTGGGAGTCTTCGGTATTTCACCCTAGTGCGTATGCGTAGGGTCCATCCCTACCAATGGTTGGAGTGCTCCCGTGCTCTGGGAAGTCGTCCCTTAGGGGCGAAAATAAAAAGGCCCTACAACCGTAAACTCAATAGGTTGTAGGGCCTACTATATGCTTAGGCTACTTCGCACTCGTCCCAGTGGCCTTCGTGCTCACGGTGACGATGGCCGTCGTGAAGGTAGTCAATGTGGTCACCATGCTGGATAGCTTCGTGACCGCAACCTTCGCCGTGAGTATGGTCGTGATTTTCATGGGTATGGCAGGCCATGGGGTTCCTTTCAAAAGTAGTTGATTTCCAATAGGTTTTCATTTTAACCTTAGGGGTGTCATGCGTCAAAGCTGTCTACTCTGAAGTATCACAGAACATGTGGCCGATAGCGCGTTTTCTTAGTGGTAGATGCGGTGGCGAATATTTATTCTAAGATTAAAGGAACTACCATGAAGTTTTGTGATGGTAGTAACTGTATCAATGGCGATCAGTGACAGCGGCTTTCATCACACCGTATCCTCGCTACCACTTTGCCATGGAAAACACTAACGAGGCTGACCTATTTCCAATTACATTATTGATTCATCACGTGACTAAACCTCCGGATCAGAGGCCCAGATGGATTCTCTAGCTATTTTTTGTTAAGCACTGGGCCGATTAAGGCAGCGTGGGGTCTTATTCATTGCTGATAATTGTGTGGGTAATGTGGTCAAGGCGCCACCACTGATAAGAACTGGTAGGGTCGCTGAAAACTCAGTGTGCATAGACTGGGGGTATGAGTTTTAGGGGAAGTAATCCAATTGCTCAGCCAATACCACCTCAGCCTTGGGCAAAAGTAGCTGCTTGGGCAACCTTTCTATGTGTGATTCCCTCAGTACTGTGGCGAATCGCGATGATGCTAGGTGCGGATGTGGGCTTTGCTGAATCGTAGTTATTTCAGCAAAGTCTTGTCGGTTGGTCCTATGTTTTGGCTTAGAGTTGCTGCAACTAGTAGCAGGTATTGCTAGTTTGGGGCTCATATATAGGTGGGGTGAAGTCTGGCCTTGGTGGTTAGGGCGTTGGGCAGGACGGCCTATTGATCCGCGGATTCCGCTAGGGATTGGAGTAGCGGGCAATGGCGTGTTCTATGTGGTGATCTGGGCGGGCTGGTAGGGAGATTCGCCGGACAATGGTTGGACCTATGGGAAGCGTGGGTACCCAATACTGGGATGAGTAGTGGACAGAATGCGTGGTTTTTTACGGCTTATATACCCTTTGTGGCATGGCCAGTATTTTTGAGTATCGCATTGTTTGGATTTTGGCGATGTCATTGGCCAGTGGTGCCACTAGTCAGTCTTTCATAACAAATAGGCGTGGCTCAATAACTAAAATATAAGAATATGATTATGTGTAACACTCGCACCGTTTTGTCTATGTATTAAAGAGTGGATCCTTTTATGGGGGGTACAGACTTAAAGTGTCACTTAAGACTTTATAGGGGCTCCGGGGAAAGTTTTGCCCTTGCAAATTGATGCAATTGTGACTAAAGTAAATTATTGTTAAATCGGTTAATTGTGTATCATATGGGCAAATGTAGCCCTATTCAAAGGAAAAATGGGGGATTATGGAACTTTTGGGGGCACTTTATTTACTGTGGTGATGAAGGTCACACTAATTAAGGAATGGCAAAAGTATAAGGGGTGCTGCATGTAAAACCTGAGAAAATTGTGCAATTGTACATATCGATTAAAGCAGGTTGCGATGTGTTTTCTCTAATGTGATTAGTGAAGATGAAGCAGGAATATATACTCAGATTTTTCTCAGCTTAGTTTCATGTTTTCTATATAACGACTCGGTAACAAAAGATTTGCAAAGAAAGCAATGGACAGAGGTTGAAATCTTTTCGTAACCTAATTGAGACATTGAAGCCAG
>JBHACV010000160.1:0-6218 GCA_041854705.1 Corynebacterium sp. | reverse complement strand
TGGAAAAACCCCAAGCATTCAGATTGATTGTGCACGTTAGATAGGAGTGTTTTCGTGGCGAAACTCTCGTTTCGAAATTTTTCTAGGAGCATTAAGGCCAGCAGAAAACAACGAGGGAATAGAATTTTGAACTGAACCCTAGCAAACAACAAAAAGCAAAAACCCGCCCACTACATAAGCGGACGGGAGAACAATTATGAATTAACTCACAGTTGCCTTTTCGATCGTCACTTCTTCTGCTGGCGCACCATCAGCCTGACCACCCTCAACACCTACAGCAGCGATTTCATCAAGCACAGCGAGACCAGCTTCAGAAATCTTGCCAAAATAGGTGTAATTCGGTTGCAAAGGACTGTCCTCATAGTTAAGGAAGAACTGCGAACCATTGGTATCCTCACCCGAATTAGCCATAGCGATCGTGCCACGCGGATAGATCACCGCCGTTGCTTTTTCTGCATCACTGACCTCATCAGTAGGATACTCATTCTTAAAACTAAAGCCTGGGCCACCAGAACCAGAGCCAGACGGATCACCACACTGCAAAACATAAATACCACTAGTGGTTAAGCGGTGACACACCGTATTGTCGTAATAACCTTCCTTGGCAAGATGTGCAACAGCATTGACAGTACAAGGAGCAACACTGCGATCGAGATCCATCTCAATATCACCTTTATTAGTAGTCAAGGTGACCTTCACCGTACCAGTGGTTGACACATTATCAGTCGTCGGGACCGACACTTCCTTCGCCGCGGTACTGCCATCTGTGGGATAGTCACAGGTGACTGTCTCAGGCAAAGCAGTGGCACGTGCTAATGCCAATGGTGTTGCAGCAGGCTCAGATGTTGCCGCTGCATCCGACGCTTGGGTTGACTCGTCATTTCCGGTGTACTTGGTGGCAAAAACGATCCCACCCACGATCACCAAGATGGCAGCAGCGGCAGCAACGACAATGCCCAGCGGCTTCATCTTTTCTTTACGCTCACGGGCCTTGATTTCTTTTTCTAGGGCGTGCATCGCGTCAATGCGGCGCTTTTTATTGTCGCTCACCTTTAGCTACATTCCTTCAATTGTCGACGATTATCAGTAGACCTCTAGGCATTCTAGTTGGTTTTGCACACCATAGTGGAAAGCACAATGGGAAACACAGCACAACACCATACCCCAAGGATAAGGTCAGCGACCATTCTAATCCGGTCAAAACCAAAATCCCCAATACCTACACGTACCTACACGACGAAAACGATCTTTATGCCACATCAGTAGCAAAGAACACCAGACAATAACAAGAAACAGAAAACAGAATTGAAAAGATCCTGTTACCATTGTCACAACAACCAAGCAGTCAGGACAAACACCATCTGACTGGTAAAACGCACCTACTGGTGGCACAACCGCACGAAACTGCCTAGGGTGTGAGTATGGCTACTACACATTTCAAAGGCGAAGCAGTAGAAACTGTTGGTTCCCTCCCCAAAATCGGAACCAAATTTCCCACCTTCGAACTCGTCGGCGTAGATCTCGCTGACTTCAGCAACGAACAAGTCAAGGGCAAGCGGGTCGTCTTCAACATCTTCCCATCAATTGACACCGGCGTCTGCGCCACCTCAGTCCGCCGTTTCAACGCCGAGGCTGCCAACCTAGAAAACACCATAGTGGTCTGTGTTTCAGCCGACCTCCCCTTCGCCCTAGCACGGTTCTGCGGGGCAGAAGGCCTCAAAGACGTGATTACCACCTCCAGCTTCCGCTCTACCTTTGGCACCGACCTAGGCCTAACCTTGGCCGGATCCCCATTGAAAGGGCTCTTGGCTCGCGCAGTGATCGTCACCGACGAAAACGGCATGATCCTACACGAAGAACTAGTCGAAGAAATCGGCCACGAACCCAAATATGATGAGGCAATCGCAGCACTCAATTAAAACTTTCCTCTTCACCAAACACATGGGTAATTAATGCCCAACCACAACCAAAATCAGACTGTGTAAAACAACGATAAGTCCAATAAACCCCCACACTCACCATGTGATTTTTCAGCACAAGGTAAGAACTGGGGGTTTACTACAGTTGGCATTAGGGTATGAAGTATGGAAATTTTCGGTTTCGCCGCAGGACCATACAAAACCAATTGCTTTGTCATGGTTGACAATAACAAAGCTACTGTGATCGACCCTGGTATGCATGCCGCGGAACGACTAATAAACCATTTCACTGAAAACGGAATCGAGTTGGAACAAATCCTACTCACCCACGGACATATCGATCACACTCGCGACGCCGGAACGCTCGCCGCCCGCTACAACGTGCCGGTATATATCCACCAAGCCGACGCTTTCATGCTCACCAATGGCGATGGAGTTTCGGCGGAATCCCTCATTTTATTCGATGCAGAAAATATGACCCCCATCTCCGACCTTCGATTCTATGACGAGGAAGACAAGATTTTCGTTGGTAAAGAGGAATTTGTGGTTAAATACGCGCCGGGACATTCACCTGGGTGTGTGATGATTGTTGGGGAGGAATTTGTCTTTACTGGTGACGTATTGTTTAAAGGTTCCATAGGTCGAACAGATCTAGCCAATTCCTCTCATGGTGACATGATGAAAACGCTACACAAACAGGTGATGGGTCTCTCCGATGATCTGCAGGTTCTTCCTGGTCATGGGCCTATGACCACGGTGCGGGCGGAAAAACGTGCCAACCCGTTCCTTGCTGACTTCGCCTAATCCACTAAGGTATTTCTACGTGACTGACAAGAAGCTTTCTAAGATCGCTGCACCCAAAGGTGTGCCAGATTATTTTCCGCCGAACTCCGCCGACTTCATTGCTATTCGGGACCAGTTCGCGCATCAGGCACGATTGGCTGGGTATGAGCATATTGAGCTTCCCATTTTTGAAGACACCACTTTATTTGCCCGTGGGGTAGGGGAATCCACCGACGTAGTCAGCAAGGAAATGTACACCTTCGCTGATCGAGGTGATCGGTCTGTCACGCTTCGTCCGGAAGGTACCGCTGGGGTCATGCGGGCTGTGATTGAACACAACCTCGACCGTGGTCAATTACCCATCAAACTCAACTATTATGGACCGTTCTTCCGCTATGAACGGCCACAAGCTGGTCGTTTCCGGCAGCTCCAGCAAGTTGGGGTGGAAGCCATTGGCATAGATGATCCTGCTCTTGATGCTGAGGTGATCGCTTTGGCTGACCGGTGTTTCCGTAGCATTGGCCTGACTGGTTTCCGGCTGGAATTGACCAGCCTTGGGGATAATACCTGCCGACCGGCTTACCGTGAGAAACTACAGCAATTCTTATTGCAACTGCCATTAGATGCTGAAACCAAAGCGCGTGCCGAAATCAATCCACTTCGCGTTCTCGATGATAAACGCCCTGAGGTAAAAGAGCTCACCGCTGATGCACCACTAATGCTGGACTACCTTTCCGTATCTGCGCAGGAGCATTTTGAAAAAGTCACCAGTTATCTTGATGATCTCAAGGTGGAGTATGTAATCAACCCACGCATGGTGCGCGGGCTAGACTACTACACCAAGACCTGTTTTGAATTTGTCCATGATGGGCTCGGCGCCCAATCTGGTATCGGTGGTGGTGGTCGGTATGATGGACTAATGGCGCAGCTTGGTGGTCAAGAACTCTCCGGCATTGGCTTTGGATTAGGTGTGGACCGTGCTTTGCTTGCACTTAGTGCTGAAGGGAAGGCCATCACAGATGGTTCCCGAGTTGATGTCTTCGGAGTGGCTCTTGGTGAGGCCGCGAAGAAAGCAATGGTTCCACTTATCGACGCCCTACGTGCTGCAGGTATTCGGTCTGATATGGTGTACGGTGATCGTGGACTCAAAGGTGCAATGAAAGCAGCTGATCGAGCTGGTGCCCAGTTTGCCCTTGTGTTAGGGGATCAGGAACTGGTCGAAAAATCTGTAACACTCAAAAACCTGCGCAGCAAGGAACAAAGCACCATACCTCTTGTGGAAGTGAGTTCTTACCTCATTAATCAGCTTAATTAGCCGCTACAAAATGCGCTATTGGTGGGTATGATCGATTCTTACTCTGGGCCGAAGGTTGTGAGCAAATACTGTCCCAGGTAGGGCAAAGTGAAATCAACCACACCGCGAGCTGGGGCATAGATGAGCTCCCGACCGAGCAGTTTGGCTCGAACCTGGGACGCGGCATTGGCCTTCAAACCCAGATGTTCCGCGATCAGCGCAGTACTGACTGGTTCTGGCCCATGCTCTGCTATCAGGAGTAAGAAATTCAATTCTCGCTCACTGATATGCACCAAGGCAGGGCGGTGTACCTGATGCCCCATGCGCACCACCACATCATTTTCGATCTTGTCTAAAACATCATCGGTGATGGTGTCCATGCCATCAATTTCCGCTTGGGCCCATAGCAGCGACCCAACCGTTTGAATGAGATAAGGGTACCCTTGGGTCAATTCTGCGGCCTTGACGAGGGTGGCATTATCAAAGCTTTTCTGGCTTTCGGTCATCGTCTCTTCCAACACTGCCGCAACATCGGGTTGTGGGACCATCTTCAGCTCGATCATTTCTGCTCGACGCAAAAACGTCATACCTTCATGATTGAGCAAGTCATTAATACCAGCCTGCAACCCAGCACCAGCAAAAGCAATATTGAGTTCATCGCGACGCAGGTCCTGAATAGTGGTGGCAAGTTCGCGCATTTGATCGATCGGGGCAGACTGTACCTCATCAATAGTGATGCACACGCCTTCTACTTGATCCAATAGCTCTCGCAACATGGTATTTAAGGTTGGAGTGGCCGCGATATTGGGGGCAGATTCAATGTTAAGTCCACCGATTCCAGCAATAGAAAACCCCTTGATGTTGTGTTTGGTTTTTGGCTTGTCCAGAAGTTTATTGATTGCTGTAGGAATGACCGTTTGCATCAGATGACTAATCATCTCTGATCGAGGATCAGCCCGCAGCACGATCCATCCATATCGCGTAGCAGTATCCTCGAACTCGTTAAGCAGTACGGTTTTGCCAATGCCACGCGGTCCTGAGATCAATGAGATCCGAATCGGATTTCCTGGTTCAAATAACGACAGCTCAAATTGCCGAATCCAGTCTGCTCGCCCTGCTAAATACAATGGGGACATGCCAAAACTGGGACGGAAATGATTACGTGCTAATGGCTTTGACACAGAAGAGGTACTCCTTGATGGCTACGGTTAGCTGGGATCTAAAAGACTACCGTAACATCTTAAGAAGATATGAAAAAGATAGAAAACCATAAGAAGAAAGAAAAGGGTGAAAAAGATAGAAAAGTATAAGTTTTAAAAATTTGGTGAAAAACCGTAATCAGCCAACTATCTTCACTGTTTGTCTACTAACAATGCCAACTCTGTACCAGTAACAATCCGCAAGGGCCTTTGATGAGGTCGCCCCGACTCATTAATGATCACTGCTCGTGGAAGGTGTCCATCAATCGGCTTTGTCATAGCAGTAATGACCGCATTTGGGCTAGCACTGCGATCTAAAAATACACATCGATAAGCGGTAGCTGGGTTTACTAAAACTGAAATCGGGGTAGTCAAATCCACCGTTACCGAAGTCTGCGAGTTTCCTCGCTGCCGATTCAACCACGCTACGATGTCCTCGTCGTGAAGCAAAGCAACGAATCCACTTTCAGCATAAACCGGATACTTCCCATGCTTTGCCGCCAATAACTCTCTTACAGGCGAAGATGGAGCATAGATAATTACCTTCTGGTTCTTCAATACCTGCAGTGCAGACTGTGGATGCAGCAACTCATCCCGCACCTTCTCAATCATGGTCAATGTATCTTGGTTAGGCTCAGCGATCGGGCGAAAATGTGCATCATACTGCCCATGCGAAATCGCATTACGTAATTCGGCAAACTCACTGAGAATATCCGCCTGCTGGGGGCGCAAAATCCGCCGTCGCTCAGCTTCCCGAACCATCCGACTAAAACTGTCACCGTGACGTGCATCAAGTCGACTACGTAAAAACACCTCAATATCGTTAAACGCAGCTAAAAAAGGAAACGCTCGATGTGTATTCAAATCATTCACCACACCTTCGTGGGGTTGCCCGCAAATCGTGGACACTGAATTACGCTACTTTCTCTAATTCCTGGCCGCTGAGCACGTACCGCGCTTCGAACTCACAAGGACTGACATAGCCCAGCTTGGAATGCCGCCGCTGCCGGTTATAGAATTCCT
>JBHACV010000159.1:0-12992 GCA_041854705.1 Corynebacterium sp. | reverse complement strand
GGAAATCTCCGGCTGATAAGGGGTGTAGGCAGTGTACCAACCAGGATCTTCGACTACATTGCGCCGAATCACCGAGGGAGTAATCGTGTCATAAAACCCTTGACCATAGAAAGACTTGAGTACAACATTGTCATTGGCATACGCCCGTAATGTTGCCAAGGCCTGTTCTTCAGAGAGCGCAGTGGGTAAGGAAATCTCTTCGATCTCGCGGATTTCAGCTGGGACGGCGGCATCGATCAATGCTTCGAGGCAAGGGTAGCCGATACGCTGTAGCATCGCCTCCCGTTGCTCGTGATTAGGGCCAATGTGGCGGTCAAGATAGCTTGCGGAGAAAAGCGATTGCGTCATTTCGGCGACGAACTCCTTTGAACAGAACTGGATCAAGCTGAATGGTGATCAAAGTCATTATAGCCGCGGGCAACTGTGCGGCAGAACTTTTTATAAATAGGCACGCCGAAGGAAAGGAAACCGCAGTTAGCGGCGGGAAATCATAGAGTGAAACGACTTGTCGCACCGCGAAAAGCCAACTTTTCACACTAGATAACGAGCTAATAGTCATGGATACCGGGGCAATAACTGCAGTATCTTACGGGTAAAAGCGCTGAGTACTAGTCAAGGATGCTAGTAAGATACCGGTCGAGAGTGGGGCCAACTAAAGCTGCCACTTGCTCAAGGGGGAGTTCAGCAAGAGGGCCAACCTGTAGTACATAGCGGACCATGACCAATCCAATTATTTGGGAACCAACCAAGGTAAGTCGTGTTTCTGGATTATCTATCTTCAATTCGGGAATGAGCATGCTAAAAAGATCGCCGGTGAGAAACCGGAGAAAAATCTGGCGGGCTTCTTCATGAGTTCCCAAGCTGCGGATGAGACCGATATAAGCAGGCCCCAGTTGCTTATCTTCCAATAGCCCTAGCAATGTACGCAGATACTGAGTGCCCACTGAGGTGGTGCCATTCTTTGCGGTAGAAAGCAGGATCTCTGCGAGCCCCATCGAGTGGAAAGTTTCAGAAATGCAAGCAGAAAAAAGATCTTCTTTAGTGCCGAAGTAGTAATGAACCAGTTTAGGATCCACTTTGGCCGTGTTGCTGATCTTTCGGATCGTGGCCCCTTGGTAACCGTTTTCGCCGAATTCTTTAATTGCGGCTTCGAGAATATGTGCACGGCCAATGGTGTCACCAGGTCGGCGGCCTCGTTTTGGCTTTTCCGGGGTGTGGGTAATCTCATTCATTTGTTTTTCAGGATAACAGCACCAGTAATTCACCTTATGGTGAAATTGGCTAGAATAGAATTCATCATACGATGAAATAAGGAGAAAAGTTCATGAAAGCCCTGATAATCAAGGAATTCCGAGAACTCTTCCGAGATCGGCGTACCCTCGCCATGCTGATTGCCTTACCCACCCTATTGCTCATAGTTTTTGGCTACGCCGCTAACTTCACAGTGGAACAGGTATCCACCATCGTGGTAGGCAATCAAGCACAACAAGTAGCCACAGCCTTGGAAAATATCCCAACCGCAAAAGAACACCTTGACATCATCGAAGTCGATGAAACACTCGGTGCTGAAGACGTCGAAAAGTTATTGGCCGAGCAAAAAGCCGAAACCGCAATTCTCGCAGAATCAGGAAGCAGCCCCCATTTCTTCATCGACGGAAGTCGACTATTCGGCGCACAGACCGCCCAACGAATATTCACACAGATCGCAGCCACAATGAAACAATCTGTCAATGACCACGTCACCGTATTATTCAACCCTGAGCTGAAAACCTCATGGGTGATGATACCGGGACTGATCGGGTTGATCTTATTGTTTATCGGAACCCTGATTACCAGCATCGGATTGGTTCGGGAACGAGAAACCGGCACACTAGAACAGTTAGCAGTTATGCCAATCCGCCCTGCCGAAATCATTGGTGGCAAAGTCGCACCCTACTTCTTGCTGGCCCTGATCGACATGATAGTAGTAACCCTAGTGGGGATCTGGCTATTTGATGTACCTTTCCACGGCAGCATTGGGCTATTCTCCCTAGCAGCAGTGACATTCTTGCTGGTAGTTCTCGGCATAGGAGTATTCATTTCTTCGGTTTCCCAAAGCACCGGTCAAGCTATCCAGATGGCAATCTTATTCGTAGTACCACAGATCCTGCTATCCGGGCTGATTTTCCCGCTGGACTCCATGCCCATCGGCGTGCGATGGATTGGCTACCTATTGCCCCTGACATGGTTCAGGGAAATTATCCAAGGCGTTATGATCCGCGGTGCTGGACTAGACAGCCTATGGTTACCACTGGTGTACCTAATCACCATGGCTGTAGTAGTTTTCGGGGCGGCAACCCTGCGCATGAACCGCAGCCTGAAACGAGGAGGCGCGCGGTGATCTCACACAACCAGATACCCACCCCGCAATCAAAACCAAACACTGCGATCACACTAACCAATGTTGATGTTGCCTTTAAAGGCACAACCGTATTAAAAAACCTCAGCGGCGAACTACAACCAGGCACCATTACCGCAGTCATTGGTGGCGATGGTGCAGGAAAATCAACTTTTCTCAAACTATTGGCCGGACGCCTTGCCCCAGCAGCTGGCACAATCACCAATGACTACGGCCCGAAAGATATTGGCTACCAACCCGCAGAATCTGGAGTATGGCACAACCTCTCAGTCGCCGAAAACCTCGACTTCTGCGCCCAAGTTTTTCATCTCAACTCGGCAGTAGCCAAACAACAAACCACGCGACTACTCGCACAAGCCGGTCTAACCCAAGCCAAAGACCGACTAGCCGCCCAGCTTTCCGGCGGAATGCGACAAAAACTCGGAGTAATCCTAGCCACAGTACATCAACCCGGGCTTGTTATCCTCGATGAACCAACCACCGGTGTGGACCCAATTAGCCGTGCCGAATTATGGGCACTGATCGCCTCAATCGCAGAACAAGGTGCCATCGTTGTCTTCACAACCACCTACCTCGACGAAGCCGAACGCGCCCAGCAAGTCTTCCTCCTCGACGACGGCGAATTGCTTGCAGCCGGAACACCTACTGACGTGATTGCCACCATACCTGGTACCCTGTGGCGCCAAGACTGGGACCCCACAGCCCCCAAGATTCCCAACACCTACAACTGGTGGCGACGCGGAAACACCACATACCTCTGGGACAACCAAGCCACACTACCCGTACCACCAAGTTTTCACCAGACTGACTTCGATTTGGAAAACGCCAATATTGCGCTACTCATGAGCAAAGCCACGAAGCAAGAAACGGCATTGATAAACGTGAGCCACCCAACGAGGTCACACCAAGCCACCGAACCAGTACCAACCACACTGGTAGCAGCACACGATTTAGGACGAACATTTGGGACATTTTCAGCACTCACTGCAGTCAACTTAAAGGTCGCGCCGGGAGAAATCGTCGGCCTTGTTGGCGGTAATGGGGCTGGAAAAACCACGTTGATGCGGATTCTGCTGGGACTAGAACAACCCACTTCAGGAAAAGCACTGCTCATGGGAGATAAACCGAATGTAGCAGCGCGAGCCAAGACCGGCTATGTGGCGCAAGGTTTAGGGCTGTACCCAACCCTTTCAGCGCGCGAAAACCTTGACTTTGCTGCCGCTATGTATGGCGTGGAACTACCAGAATCCAGCAAAACCTATGCGCAGGAACTCGGCTCTGCACCAATTGCAGCTTTACCATTGGGAACACGGCGCACGCTCGCTTTTCTCACTGCCACCATGCATCAACCGTTGCTGCTCATTGCCGATGAACCCACATCGGGCATGGACGCCTTCGCACGGGTGCGGCTTTGGCAGGATCTACATGCATTAGCCGATCAAGGCACTGGCGTGTTGGTGACCACCCACCATATGCATGAAGCGGTGCAATGTGATCGCTTAGTCATCCTCACCGATGGGAAAGTAGTAGCGGCTGGCACTGCTGAAGAAATCCGCGGCAGCAAACAGACCCGCACCATCAAAACCGACCACCACCACACAGTCCGAAATTTGCTTCAGGAAAACGGCATCGTTTCGCTTTTCGACGGTCACAACCTCCGTCTCCCCCTAGAAAGCCAAGACAGTGCCCAATCTATCACCGAACTGATCGGCCCAGTCGCACCCGACGCAAAACTAGGATTAGCACCAGCAACCTTGGAGGAAGCCATTTTGCAAGATATTGCCTAAAACCACTACTGCCACCGGCTAGAGAACTAGCTCGGTGGCAGTTGCAGTTAACTTACCGACTTAAAGATCGAGATCGGCAGCGAAATTGCCAGTTTGCAGGCGATCCTTAATGGTGGCAGTGAACCGACCAGCATCCGCACCATCAACGACCTGGTGGTCATAGGTGAACGGAATATAGCACATCTGTCGGATTGCGATGGCGTCTACACCATCTTCAGTCACAACCACTGGGCGCTTTTGAATAGCGGCCGTACCCAAAATACCTGCCTGTGGTGGTACCAAGATTGGAGTATCAGATAGTGCCCCTTCAGAACCAATATTGGTAATGGTGAAGGTAGCACCAGTCAGATCATTGGGCTTCAACTTGTTATTGCGAGCCCGATCAGCCAGATCAGCAATGGTCTGGGCAATCTCCGGCAAGGTCAGATTTTGTGCCTTGTGAATAATCGGGGTCAACAAACCACGCTCAGTATCCACCGCAATAGCGACATTGACATCTGGATGATAGGTCATTTCCTTGGTCGCAGCGTTATACGACGCATTGACATTTGGATGCAAGACCAGTGCTTCCACTGTTGCTTTGACAAAGAACGGCAGGAAGGTCAGGTTCACACCATACTTCGCCTGGAAGGCTGGCTTTGCTTCCTTGCGCAGCTCGGCAACCTTGGTCATATCCACCTCTTGCAGATGGGTCAGCTGGGCAGAGTGCTGCAACGCTTCGACCATCTTGGTAGCGGTGATCTCTCGGATTCGATTGACCTTGACGGTGGTACCAATCAATGCAGCCTTTGCTGGATCAACCGACTTGGTTGACCAATTAGCCCGCGGATCAACTTCCACCACCGCAGAAGCAGCCTGTGTGGTTTGATCGGTAGCAGCGGCGGCTGCCAACACGTCCTGCTTACGGATGCGTCCACCAATACCAGTGCCCTCAACCGTAGTCAGGTCAATGCCATGCTTGTCAGCAAGCTTACGTACCAATGGGGTCACATACGGAACATGGGTAGTCTTGCTGTGCTTTGGCGCCGAGGCCGCTGGCTTTGGAGCTGGAGTCGGTGTGGGTGTTGGGGCAGGTTCAGCTGGCTTTGGAGCTGGTGCTGCCGCTGCTACCGGTGCAGGTTCTGCAGCAGGTGCTGGTGCTGGTTCAGGTTCGGGTGTTGGTTCTGGTGCTGGGGTGGCGGCTGCGGGGGTAGCACCTGGTTCGCCGATACGGACGATGACATCTCCGACATCGATGGTGTCGTCTTCTTGGGCGAGGATTTCCAAAACGGTGCCTGCTACTGGGGAAGGTACTTCAGTATCGACCTTGTCGGTGGATACCTCCAGTAGTGGGTCATCGACGTTAACGGTATCGCCAACAGAGACGAGCCACTGAGTGATAGTGCCTTCGGTAACGGATTCACCAAGTTCAGGCATTACAACATCAGCGACTGATCCACTAGCCGCTGGTGCTGCCGCTGCTACCGGTGCAGGTTCTGCAGCAGGAGCAGGCGCCGGTTCCGGCTCAGGCTCCGGTGTTGGCTCCGCTGCTGGGGTGGCGGCAGTGCTTTCGCCTGCCTCGCCGATAACCGCAATAACGTCACCAACATCAACGGTGTCGTCTTCTTCGGCACGGATTTCCAAAAGAACACCAGCTACAGGAGAAGGCACCTCGGTATCGACCTTATCGGTAGATACTTCGAGTAATGGTTCGTCGACGCTAACAGTATCGCCAACAGACTTAAGCCACTGAGTGATTGTTCCTTCTGTTACTGATTCGCCCAGCTCGGGCATCACAACGGAGTGCGCCATTGTTGTCATGACTCCTAGAAATACTTGTTGTGGAAGAGTTAATACCCTAAGAGCGTACCTTTTTTGAGCGCATAATGTGACTTTCGGGGTGAGCCAAATCCGATTTTCCCCCTACAATGGTCTTTTGTGTTCAACTTGTTCGGCCGAAAAGGCACACAATCTAACCTCAGACCAGCCCGTGGACCAGGCGGCACAGTGCGTGGTGAAGACCTAGAATACCTTAAGAAATGGGTTAACGAACACGCAATGGTGGAGGCATTTGTAGAACCAGAAACTTTGGTGAATGAAATGTCGGTACTTCTGGTCGATGTCACTGGTGAGTTCACTCGGCGTCGGATCGGGGGTCCTAAAGGAATCGATGTGATTGCCAAGGAACTGGGAGTACCAATCTACGATGTGGAGGAAACCGGCTACCCACAGCGAATGCGCGAAAAAATAGAACGCGATCGAATTTTGCGTAAGCGAGAAGAGCAACGCAAACGCCGAGAAAAATTCGACCGCGGTGAATACTGACCCGGCGACTAAAACACCCGCAAGCCGTGGTGTGCTAAAGCTTCACTGTACGATTGGGGCGTCGATAAGCTAGTCAGCAAGTTTTCGGAGGAACTTCACGAAAGTGCGAACTGGGGTACCAGTGCCACGCGCTGGGGTGAAACCGTAGGCGGAGCCGGTATTGAAAGCAGGGCCAGCAATGTCTACGTGTGCCCAGCTAATGTCCTCACCAACAAATTCCTGCAAGAAGCAACCAGCAGAAAGCATGCCGCCCCACCGGCTTGGGGTAATATTGCGCAAGTCAGCTACTGGTGACTTAAGCGCTTCAGATAGCTCTTCTGGCAGTGGCATGGCCCAAGCGTTTTCCCCAACCTTTCGACCGATTTTCGCAAGTTTCTTAGCCAACTTGTCATTACCCATCACGCCATTGGTACGCTCGCCCAAGGCAACCATCTGTGCGCCAGTCAAAGTGGCGACATCAATGAGGTAATCCGGATTGGACTCGGAAGCAAACACCAAAGCATCAGCCAATACCAAACGACCTTCGGCATCGGTATTAAGGACCTCGGTAGTCTTGCCACCATAATGCGTGATGACATCACCTGGTCGATAAGATTCGCCATCAGGCATGTTCTCTGCCAGCCCCACAATCGCGGTCACTGCCACATTCAATTGCAAGCGAGCTGCGGCAATGACTGTGGCTACTGCCGCAGCAGAACCACCCATGTCAGAAATCATATTGTCCATATTGGCAGATGGTTTGATGGAAATACCCCCAGTATCAAAGGTCACACCCTTGCCAACGAAGGTCACCTGGGCAACGGAGTTTTCTGGCATATACTTCAGTGATACCAATCGGGGTTTCCGTGCTGATCCCATGCCCACGGCGAGTATTCCGCCGAAGCCACGTTCCAACAGTTCAGACTCGTTGAAAACAGTGCACTCGATGCCATGTTCTTCTGCTAAAGCGGAAATGGTTGAAGCATAGCTTTCTGGATATAAATGCGAGGAGGGAGTGTTGACTAGATCACGTGCGAGATTGACTGCTTCAGCGGTGATCTGAGCAGTAGAAAAATGCTTTTCAGCGCTTTCTTCCTCGCTGATAATCACGAGGTTTGCTAGTGGGTTTTTGCCATTAGACGGTTTGAAACCGGTGTAGCTATAGGCACCCAAAATCGCACCTTCCACCACCGGCTGTAGCCCCAATGGTGCGAGAGCAGAAACCGCTGTCTCGATCCCAGACAAAGAACGAGCAGCAACGGCGCTAGCTTTCCGAATAGTGTCTGTGCTGAGCTTTTCTGCCTCACCCATGCCAATAGCCAGCACGAAGTCGGCTGCTAGCCCAGTTGGGGCAGGCACCTTGGTTAATTCCTCGACTTTGCCAGTAGCGCCCAGTTTGCTGAGCATATTAGCCAGCTCAGCGGCAATGGCCGGATCCACCAATGGCGATGGTGCTAGCTCAATGCCAGACTCGGTTGTGAACACTGCCACGATGAGTGCGTTATAGGATTCTGGCAGCGTGGAGTTGAGGCTAACAGTGGTGGCGGTGCCAGTGTTTGGCAAAAGGTCATTAATCACAGTGGTACCTTTCAGTCGAGGTTACTGATCGTTGAATGGGATGTGCTTCCAAGTGAAACAATCCCAACCATACAAATTCTTAAAGACTAGCTAATTATGCGCGTTTTCGTCGATCTCCACCGCACTCTACCTCACAAATAGGGAGAGGCCTCAGGTTACGTCACCACTGTATGCGCTACATGTATAAACCTGATCGCAGCCATAACTGCGCTGCCAACCGAACTTTTCGGAATATTGATAGTGACATTGGTAGTGGCAGAAGACTTCGGCACTTAAATTCGGTTGGATAACAGATGAAGCTTCGATAGGTGTATCGTTTTGCTATGACTTCTTTAGACTTCAAGCACATTCCCAACCTCACACCAATTACTGGAGATCGGCGAGCAGAGATCTTGGCGAACCCTGGTTTCGGCAAGTATTTCACCGATCACATGCTGCGGATCGATTGGACCTGTGAGGCTGGTTGGCATGATGCTAGGGTCACGCCCTATGGTCAGATTTCCTTTGATCCTGGTGTGAACGTTTTGCATTATGGACAGGCGATTTTTGAAGGAATCAAGGCATACCGGCATGAGGACGGCACCATCAAGACCTTCCGCCCAGAACAAAACGCGCAGCGTATGCAGCGTTCAGCACATCGGCTTGCCATGCCAGAATTGCCAGAAGAACTATTTATTGAGTCATTGCGTCAAATCACAGAAATCGATCAAAAATGGGTGCCAGCAGCTGGTGGGGAAGAATCCCTCTACCTGCGACCATTTATGTTCTCTACCGAGATCACCTTAGGGGTGAAACCAGCTAATTCTTATACCTTTATGGTCATTGCCTCCCCAGCGGGTGCTTATTTCCCGGGTGGGGTAAAGCCGGTGTCGGTGTGGCTATGTGAGGATTATGTTCGGGCTGTGCCTGGTGGCACTGGTGATGCGAAGTTTGCCGGAAATTATGCTGCTTCGCTATTAGCCCAAGCCCAAGCTGCAGAAAAGGGCTGTGACCAAGTGGTGTGGCTGGATGCCTTCGAGCACAAGTACGTTGAGGAAATGGGCGGCATGAACTTGATGTTCGTCTATGGTGGTGATACCCCGAAGATTGTCACGCCTGAGCTTTCTGGTTCCTTGCTGCCTGGAGTCACTCGCAGCTCTCTTCTGCAGGTGGCTCAAGATCTAGGTTATGAGGTAGAAGAGCGTAGGTTCACCACCCAAGAATGGGAAGAAGGCGTTGCTTCTGGTGCGATTACTGAGTCCTTTGCCTGCGGTACCGCTGCTGTGATTACCCCAGTTGGCTTAGTGAAATCCCAACATGGCGAGTTCGTTATTAATAACAACGAACCAGGCCCAATTACCATGCAGCTGCGTGAGCATCTCACAGGTATTCAGCGCGGCAGTGTTGCTGATGACCACGGCTGGATGCATACCCTCGTAACACCTTAATCAGGCAGCATTTGCTACTAATAATTACCAAAGCTTCGCCGATCAGGTGGAGCTTTGGTCTATGTACAGCATCATCAAGACAGAGACCACACCTGATGCATGTGGTCTAACTAAGCCCGAGTGCTAAAAGAAAAGCACTAAAACTTGTGGAAATCTCGATAATAAAACCGCAGGTATCGCCATTGAGCCCTCCCAGTCGCCGATTGCAGTGACGCGCCAAAATCAAGGCAAGAATGAGGGTGCTAAACGTCGATAAGAATAGCGTGACGACGACGCTACTGTCGCCTGCCCACAATGCAACTGCGCCGCTGACCAACAGAATTGCGCTCAGCCATGCTACGATCCACCAACTTGAGACCGTACCGATGATAAGTGCGGCGAAGCCAGTGGGCTTCATGGGCTGAAAGCTACGATGGGCTGCTACCATGCCACAAAGCCGACCGATGACTGGGAGGAAAAAGATAGCCCAGAAGGCGTCCTGCTCGATTAAAGTCACGATTGCTGCGATCTGAACCAGTAAACTCAGCAAAGCAGCTGCCATGCCAATCAAACCAGCATGAGGATCCGCTAGGATTTCCCGAGCTTTGTCTGGTGGGGCATAGGACCCAAGGGCATCAGCAACGTCAGCCAGTCCATCAAGGTGCATGAAACGGGTCAGTAATTGCCCGCAAACAGTGACTGCCACTCCCACCAATAGCGAATTGGTGCTCAAGTATGACAGACCGAAACTAATACCGGCCATGATTGCGCCAAGCAATAGACCAACTAGCGGTAGGCTCGCCATAACCCGAGCACCAGTAATTCGGTCAAATGCTGTCGCCCCAGTTATCGGTAGCACCGTGAGCCAGCTCAAGGCAGTGGCAGGACCTTCAACTAAAGCTGGCTGGTGCTCGCCTTCTTGAAAGTGGGCCTTGTCGCTCATACTACTGAGGCTACGTTTCAAACCGGTCTTCTGGCACCGCACCCTTACCGGACACCTGAGCGGACTCAAAAGTAGCCATGTCGTTCATGATATTGGTCGCCATCCGAATAAGCGGAAAGGCAGCTGCAGCCCCCGAACCTTCACCCAGACGCATTCCCAGCTGCAACAGCGGGTTCAGACCTAGGTACTCCAACGCAATCTCGTGGGCTGGTTCAGCAGATAAATGACCAGCTTGCATCCATTTGCGGGCACCGGGTGCGATCTTGTCAGCCAGCATTGCCGCTGCGGTGACCACTACACCATCAAGCAGCATAGGAGTACGGCGAACCGCAGCTTGTGCCAAAAACGCTGCCATAGCCACTAGCTCAGGAGAAGTGACTTTTTGCATAATGGCTAGTACATCGCCTTTGTCGCCGCGAGCTCGGAACATTGCATCCCGAACCACCGCAACCTTACGTTTCCATCCTTCATCATCCACACCAGAGCCACGACCGGTGACTACCACTGGCTCGCGGTTGCTTAACAGCCCAATAATGACTGCTGAAGGAGAAGTATTGCCAATGCCAAGGTCGCCTGCCATCAGGAAATCCGCACCACGGTCGATTTCCTCATCAGCAATACGTTTACCTACCTCAATTGCCTGGTATAGCTCTTCAGTGGTCATGGCATCTTCCACATCGATGCTGCCAGAAGACCTGCGGACCCGTTCTGGACCATCAGCTTCATGATCGAGGGAAATATCAGCCACGCGAATACCAATGCCCGATTCATTGGCAATGGCATTGACCCCCGCGCCGCCAAGATTGATATTGGCCGCCATTTGAATAGAAACTTCTTTGGGATACGGCGAAACTCCCTTGGCAGCAATGCCATGATCGCCAGCAAAAACCACCAATCGAGGTGTAGTGATTTTCTTTGGTGGGACTTGCGATTGACAGGCGGCGAGCCAAGCGCCCACATCTTCTAATCGAGCCAAAGAACCAGTGGGTTTCGTCAGGGTTAATTGGAAAGCCCGAGCGGCTTGTTCTGCGTCTCGATCGGGCGTGGGAACCCGTGGGAAAAAATCCGAAGGAAGTTTCGTGGCCTGCTCCATTGTGCTCCTTGTATCTCAGCAGTTCGCAATATTGCTAACTGGGGTAGTGGGTCGTAGACAGGCGGATTAGCTGCCTACTATTAACACCAGTGACAGTGTAGCGCCATTACTCATTGGGGTGTTTTAAAACCAATTGCTGTCCGGCAATGACCAGCACCACTTGATCGCAGACGGTTGCGACCTCAGCATTAAGCCGCCCAAGTTCGTCACGAAACAACCGTCCTGCGCGGTGCTCTGGGATAACACCCATACCAACCTCGGGGCTGACAATAATCACATCCCGGTCGGTGGGATAATTGGCAATAGCGGTAACCAGCTCTTGGATATGGGTGTCAACCGCACCACGGGGGCGCTCCCATCCAGCATGGCTATCTATTAGGTGAGTAAGCCATGTTCCCAGATCATCAACTAACACCGTCGCGGTTGGGGGAGTGCGCAGCACTTCGATTGCATCACGACTATCTTCAGTGTGCCAATGCGCTGGGCGACGGTTTCGATGCTCAGCGATTCGGTTGGCAAAATCTTCATCACCTGGCCACGGTCGCGCAGTAGCAACATACTGGCAGGCCGATTCACCGACCAACTCCTCGGCGAAAGCTGATTTACCGGAGCGAGCACCACCTAATACTAGGATTCGCATAGACGTTAGATAACGGTGTCGCCAATATTTACCCGTGGTTTCGGGGTGCGCCAACGTCGTGGCTGGCTAGCCCGACCGAAGGCATAAAACCCAAGTGACAAGCCACCTTGGTTAGTGGCAGGGAATTTTTCTTTCACCGCTTTGGAAGCTTTACGCCCGAAAGTCACCGCTTCAGCGATGAATACCAACATGATGGACATGGCTATGAGAGAAACAAGATTTGCCAACTGCGGATTGCCATTGGTTAGCATCATGAGGATTAGCAATACCACCGCAAACGGCATGACATAGTTGTTCATGTAGCGCTTGGAATCAATCATGTCACGAACCAAGGCACGCTCTGGGCCTTTGTCACGTGCCATAAGGTACCGTTCATCCCCAGAATCCATAGCCTTCTGGGTTGCGATTTGCCGCTCCTTGCGGGCTGCTTTGGCATCAGCTTTATACTTCTTCCACTCCTCTTTGGTCATGGAGGCTTTGAGTTCTTTGCGCTTTTTCCGGGATTCACTGAAGGTTTCCGCAGGGGTAAAACGCGACTCGAAAGACCCGCTATGGACCTGTGCTTCTTTCCGTTTGGGTGTGGCATGCCCCTTCTTGGGGGTATAGGCCCGTGATGTGGCATTCACCTTAGAAGTGTTCTCACTGCTCGGTTCTCCATTTGATTTCACGGTACCTACAGTACCCAGTGACGAAGTGAAATACGCAATGGACTAACTAACTTCTCGGTTAGGTTTACCTCAAACCTTGATGAACTCTAATCAGAGGAGGATACTGGTTGGCAAGCTAGCCAAAATTGGAAAAATATTCACAAAGCGCTAAATTTTTTCATCTGCGCTCGAAGAAAATTTACAAAAGGGGCATAAT
>JBHACV010000158.1:0-3085 GCA_041854705.1 Corynebacterium sp. | reverse complement strand
GTAGCCCGGCCTGCCGATAATACCGTTGCAGCTCGGGAGCTATCGAAACTGGCTAACCCCTTCAAAACCAAAATCCCAGCCTTCATAGGGGGCGTCGATAAGAGCCTAGTGGGCATTGGATCTATTGCCGCACCAATGCTTCCATCAATGGTAATGCCACTAGCTCGGAAACGACTACGCCAAATGGTCGGCCACCTAGTGCTTGATGCTGAGGGCAAAGCCCTAGACGCCAAACTAGAGCAGGCGCAACGCGAGGGCTACCAGCTAAACCTCAATCTGCTTGGTGAGGCAGTGCTGGGGGAAACTGAAGCCAAATCTCGACTGGAACGCACTCGGCAACTATTGACTAACCCAAAGGTCACCTACGTCTCTATCAAAGCCTCCTCGGTATGCGCCCAATTAAATCCATGGGACTTAGAGGGCAACACCGAACGGCTAAAAGAACGCCTGCGCCCCTTGTATCGTGAGGCAAAAAACCGCAGTCCACATGCGTTTATCAATCTGGATATGGAGGAATACAAGGACCTACACCTGACCATCAAGCTGTTTACCGAGCTACTCAGCGAAGATGAATTTTTAGACCTTGAAGCTGGCATCGTATTGCAGGCTTATCTGCCCGATACTTTCGATGCACTAGTGCAGCTGGCTGAGTTCGCCCAAAAACGTCGTGACCTTGGTGGCGCGAAAATCAAAATCCGTTTGGTCAAGGGCGCAAACCTATCCATGGAGCGAGTCGAGGCACAACTGCATGACTGGCCACAAGCACCCTATTCCACTAAAGAAGAGGTAGACGCGAACTACATCCGGCTCATGGATTATATTTTCCAACCAGAGCACGCGGATAACGTTCGCATTGGTATTGCTTCGCATAACCTCTACACCGTGGCACTAGCTACCGAACTGGTCCGGATTCGCGGCGTGGAACGGCAACTGGATGTGGAAATGCTCCAGGGCATGGCCCCAGCTCAGGCCCGTGCAGTGCAGAAAGTTGTCGGTGGGTTAATCCTGTACACTCCGGTGGTTCACGCGGAGGATTTCGACGTTGCGGTGTCCTATCTGGTGCGCCGGTTGGAGGAAAATGGCGAGAAACAAAACTTCCTCCATGCCCTATTTGCCCCCGGTGATGAGCCCATGGCGGATCAGGAACAACGGTTTAAAAATTCGGTGCGAGATCGGTGGAAAACTTTCGCAGGTCCCCGCCGTACCCAAGATCGCCGTACCGAATCTGGCGCACAATCTGGGGTGTGTGCTGGCCAGTTCATTGGTGAACCAGACACCGATCCATCCCTGCCACACAACCGGGAATGGGCATTATCCTATCTCGCCCAAGATCCCGGCCCAGTCAAATCACCACTGGTCACCGACCCAGATGATATTGATTCCTTCGTTGCCACCGCCAAACAGCAAGGCAAAAAGTGGGCACAGAAGACTGGTGCGGATCGGGCTGCCGTCCTTACTGCCATTGGTAATGCATTTGCCGACGCCCGTGGCACACTACTGTCGGTCATGACCCATGAATCCGGCAAAACCGTTGCTGAGGCGGACCCAGAATTATCCGAGGCAATTGATTTTGCCATGTATTACGCGGAATCTGCCCGTCAGCTCGACCACGCTCGCAGCCAGTTCACGCCATTTAATGTGGTGCTGGTTACCCCACCGTGGAACTTCCCAGTTGCTATCCCCATGGGTGGCGTATTCGCTGCCCTTGCTGCCGGTGCAGCAGTCATTATTAAACCTGCTCCACAGGTAGTCCGGTGCGCAGAAGTTGCCATTAGCGTAGTGCATGAAGCGCTGGCCGCCGCTGGGGTGGACACCAACCTAGTGCAACTGGTCAATGCTGATGAAGCCGCAGCTGGCCAGCGGTTGGTCTCCCACCAAGATGTTGATTCAGTGATCCTCACCGGCGCTTCAGATACCGCGCGGCTATTCCGCTCCTGGAAACCACAGATGGCACTCAATGCCGAAACCTCCGGTAAAAACGCTATCATTGTCACCCCCTCTGCCGACCCCGATTTAGCGGTGGCTGATATTTACAAATCAGCTTTCGGCCATGCTGGTCAGAAGTGTTCCGCTGCTTCCTTGGTGATCTTGGTTGGTTCAGTAGGTAAGTCACAACGGTTTATTAACCAGCTTGTCGATGCCACCAAGACTTTGAAGGTGGGTCATGGAACCGATATCACCACCACCATGAATGGCATTATCGAAGCCCCTGGCGAGAAACTTCACCGCGGTTTAACCCAATTAGAACCAGGTGAAACTTGGCTGGTCAAACCCCAAAAACTCAATGAAGAAGGTACCTTGTGGTCGCCCGGCATTCGCGACAATGTACAACCCGGCTCTTGGTACCACACCAACGAATGCTTCGGGCCAGTGCTAGGCATCATGCGGGCTGAGACCTTGGCAGAAGCCATTGAATACCAAAACTCCACCGGCTACGGGCTCACCGGCGGCATTCACTCACTCGACGAGGCAGAAATCGCCCAATGGCGCGAAGCCGTGGAAGTTGGCAACGCCTACATTAACCGTGGTATCACTGGTGCGATTGTCGAACGCCAATCCTTTGGTGGTTGGAAAAATTCTGCCATCGGTTCTGGCGCCAAAGCCGGTGGGCCCAACTATGTCGCACAACAAGGCACCTGGGCCGAAGGTGACCTCGATTCAGTGCCGGTAACCTCCATCGACCCTGCCATTAATCGCGCGTTAAAGGACATGGTGCGCCTGCTCGACCTCAACGAAGCCGATGCCACTTGGCTGCGGAAAGCCGCTAGCCTTGATGCCTTGGCATGGCGGGAAGAATTTGGCGTAGAGCATGATCGAACCGCGCTCATCTGTGAAACCAATGTGTTCCGCTACCGACCACTCCTTAAAGCCATACAGGTACGCATTGGCACCGGCTTTAAGCTGCGTGACATCCTCCGCCTGCAATTGGCTGCACTCATTACCGGTTCCCCAGTTCGGTTCAGCTCCGCAACCGAACTCACCGACGCCGGAATCGCCGTGGACGTCATCTCTGATGCCGCCTTCGCCCGCGAGGTACGCAATAACCCCGGCGTTCGGGTCCGCACTCTCGGCGAAGTAGATGAAG
>JBHACV010000157.1:0-25492 GCA_041854705.1 Corynebacterium sp. | reverse complement strand
GCGTCATCTGGCACCTCGGCATCGTTTAATACCTGTTCAACGGTGGTGGAAACGGCCTCAACAAATGGGGCGAAATGACCACGAGATAAAAATGTTTCTCGGGACTGGATCATAGTCAAATCGTCGCCGGAGTAGCGCAACCCTTCCCCACCAGCAAGAGTGACGTACCCTTGACGAGCCACGTCATAAGAATGCCCGCTTTCGGAGACCAGTCGGCGGAAATTATCTTCGCCATGTAGCGCAGTGCCGTCAATGGGATCAGCTAGCACATCAATGACATCTGAAAGCAAGCGTGCTCAACTCCTAAGAACTTCTTTTGGTCAACGAAAAAAGGAAATGCTTGATCGTTTATCGCCAATGGTAATTTTCCTGATTATCAGGCTTGAGAAACCGCAGTCAATAATGAACCAAGTTCGGCAGCTTCTTCTTTATTCAGTTCGATGACCAAACGACCACCGCCATCTGTGGGAATCCGCATGACGATCTTCCGGCTCTCAATGACCGCTTCCATTGGCCCATTGCCTGTTCGAGGCTTCATAGCAGCCATAGATCTTCACCATTCCCTTATCGATACCAGCGGTGGCAATTAAATGTAGCAATTATAATGTAGCTTGTGTTATACAACTGCACATCTATCTTAACCGCTGAGAGCAATAATTGGGAAGATAGTTTTAGATCCAACACTAATCTTCCTGCTGCACTGCAGACAATTAGCTTTCCCTATTGAGCCGAGAAACCTCTTCTTGCTGCTTACGCAACTGCCCCACCAATGCCACAATCACCGCATCTACCTGTGATTTATCATAACCTTCAGCAACAGTGTCAAATTGAATACCCTCAGCGGCCGCAGCTTTAGCCAAAGCCAAACTGTCATCAGTGTCTGTTGCACCCATCGCAGTGGCCTTGCCTAGTGGTTTAGCAAAAATCAGAAATAAGCCAAAAGTACATACGACAAATAACACGCTGAGGATAAACCACGACATTGTTTTTAGCTTGTCCCTTCGTTCCAAATTTTTGTAATGGGCTGGACCAACTCTACTGCATTGCGCTCGAACACCGAGTCCGGTGGAAGGATCCCCGCACGCGTTAAGATCGTCGCGGCAACTATATCAGCCATCGGCCCCAATTGCTCAAGCGGACGATTTCTATGCTTGCGGCTAGCCACTGCAACTTCCCTAATCGCAGATGCACCAAACCGCGTGACAACGTCGATAAGCAAACCGATTTCCACACCATATCCCTCAACAAACGGCAGGCTTCGCGCAACTTTCGTGCGAATAGCGTACTCCCCGCCTAACGGTTGCCCCACCCATGAACATTCCGGGAATAACAGTTTTAGCAATGGTTTCGCCGTGAGTTCTGTCACCCGCCCACCACCGCTAGGCTCCCCCCGATAGGTACGCCGATAGTCCGCCTTAACCAATTGCACTTCCGAATCGGTAAACGGTGTTGTGAGCTTTTCGACGATCCCCGCTGGCACTTCCACTAGATCCGCATCAATAAACATAATGACCTCGCCAGTTGCCTCAGCTACCCCGCGCCATAAGGATTCACCCTTACCAGGATGCACTGAAACCTCAGGGTGGATTTCACGCCAATTAAACACCCGCGCCCCCGCCTTTTCCGCCAGCTGCGCAGTGTTATCGGTGGAATCAGCATCAATAACGAAGATCTCTTTCAAACCTGGGTAACCCTCGTTTTTCACAGCACTAACCACATCAGCCACAGTCTGCTGCTCATTTAAAGCTGGGATTATCACCGTCACCGAAACCGTCATTGCAAACCCCTCGTTGCCACCAATGGTGGTACCACCCCCATGATGGCCGCAGCCATACGAATCACATCAACCGTCTCCGCCACCTGATGAGAACGAAACGCCGCCACCCCATGTTGCACCGACCAAGCGGTGGCCGCGAGCGTACCAGACACCCGTTCCTCCAATGGTCGATTGAGGGTCTCCCCCACAAAGTCCTTATTGCTCAACGCCATGAGCACCGGCCAACCGGTAGCCACGATCTCATCGATCCGACGCAACAACTCCAAACCATGATGGGTATTTTTACCAAAATCATGAGTGGGATCAATCAGGATCAACTCCTCTGGCACCCCAAAACCCACCGCTTTTTCCGCCAGCGCACAAGTCTCGGTAATTACATCAGCTACCACATCATCAAAATGCACCCGATACGGCCGAGTTCGCGGAATCACCCCACCAGTATGAGAACAGACATAACCAACTCGGTAATGTCCTGCCACCTCAACTAATTCTGGATCATGGCCTGCCCAAGTATCATTAACCAACGTTGCACCCGCCTCAATCGCTGGAGCAGCAACTTCACTCCGCCATGTATCCACCGAAATCACAATCTCGGGAAACCTCTCATGCACTGCCGCAATCAGTGGAACCACCCGGTCGATTTCCTCTTCCGAACCAACATAGTCACCTGGACCAGCTTTAACCCCACCAATGTCTACGATCTTCGCACCAGCAGCAATCACCTGTTCAGCACGAGCTAACGCAGCATCGAAATGCGCAGTAGCACCTCGATCATAAAAAGAATCTGGGGTGCGATTAATAATCGCCATAACCACGGCAAGACCATCGGCATCAATAAATGCGCTGCGTTTCATGTGCCCTACTCTAACGGTTGTTGCGCATCACCTGATGGGCAGCAGTAATATGCTCAATCGCTTCTGATACGGAATCAGTGAGCAAAAACAGATCAAGATCCTTCTTATCAACCATGCCTTGTGCTACCAACTGATCTTTAAGCCACTGCACCAGCGGCTGCCAGAACTCCGAACCAATCAGCACAATCGGGAAATTGGTTACCTTGCCAGTTTGCACCATACACAGCACCTCAAAAAGCTCATCAAGAGTGCCAAAACCACCTGGCAAACACACAAAAGCCTGAGAATACTTCAAAAACATGGTCTTGCGGGCAAAGAAATACCGGAAGTTAATACCCAAATCGATGTAATCATTAAGCCCCTGCTCATGCGGCAATTCAATACCCAAGCCCACCGACAAGCCATCGGCCTCCATCGCACCCCGATTGCCAGCCTCCATTACACCTGGACCACCACCAGTGATGACAGCATAACCAGCAGCGACCAAACCTTGGCCCAATTCCCGACCCAGCTCATAAAATTTACTGCCCGGCTTTAACCTCGCCGAACCAAACACCGCAACCGCCTGCGAGATCTCTGATAACGCATCAAAACCAGAAACAAATTCTGATTGGATCCGCAGCACCCGCCACGGATCGGTGTGCATCCAATCTAAATCTGGAGCATGCTCTAACAGGCGTTGGTCATAGGTCGATTCTTGAACCTCGTCGGTGACCCGCACCAACACCGGACCACGCAGTAAACGCTGTTTTTTAGCATTAGAAAGTGAAATTTTCGGGGTCATTATTTCCTTTTAACTCTTCTTATTGGTCAGATACGCCATCAGTTCCGTGGCGACTTCGGTAATCATAGCCGTTGGACACTGCTCATCCTTTTTATGGGCAAACGCAGGATCACCCGGACCGAAATTCACCGCTGGAACACCCAGTTCCGAAAAACGCGCCACATCGGTCCAACCATACTTCGCCCGAACCTTACCACCTACCGCTGCAATTAGGTCCTGAACCACCGGCTGATCGAGGCCCGGCCGCGCACCTGGGACAGCATCATCGATCTCATACTCCACCCCTTCAGGCAGATCAAGCACAGCCAATAAATGTTCCAGTGCTTCCTCAATACTGCGATTCGGAGCGAAGCGAAAATTAACAAACAACCACGCCAAATCCGGAATAGTATTGGTTGCTACCCCAGATTCACAATGAACAACATTAAGCCCTTCATGATAACGACAACCATCCACCACCACTTCCTGCGCTTGGTACTGGGCAATATTCGAAATCACCGGCGCCAAAACATGCATAGCATTCGTACCCAACCATGACCGGGCCGAATGGGCCCGCACCCCATGCGCAGTCACCCGCAATCGAATCGACCCCTGACAGCCAGCCTCAATCACTGCACCTGAAGGTTCCCCCAACAAAGCCACATCCCCAACCAACCACTCTGGATATTGCTCTTCAATAAAACCCAAGCCATTGTATCGAGCAGCGACTTCCTCCCCTTCATAGGCAATCACAGTCAGGTCATAGTGCAGCGCTGGATCATTAGCCAACTGAGCAAACGCCCCCAGATAGACCGCCAACCCAGACTTCATATCTACTGAACCACAACCAAACAGGGTGTCTTCCCCCACATCATTGCGCCCACGAACTGTCGGTAGATTATCTGCAATCGGGACAGTATCAACATGGCCAGCCAAAACCACCCGACGCGCCAAACCCCGATGAGTTCGAGCCATCACGGTATTACTAATCCGCAACACCTCAATGTTGTCAATTTTTTTGAGCTCAGTTTCAAGCACATCAGCAATGTGCTTTTCCTCATGAGAAACCGAGTGAATGTTCATTAATGCGGTTGTAAGGTCAATGGGATCAGCTAACAAATTCACCATGCACTACACCATACCGAGGGGATAACCGTGGCGCTGCCGATCTAGCTTCCGGCACACGTATGAGGTGCCAGCACTAATGAGAACGTGTGATTATTTGCGTTAGTTTTGTCAGCACCAATGGCATAATGCGCATCCATTACCCCCACTTTGGAAAAATGAGAATAAAATCACTTTCCCAACACATTAGTCAAACCACGCTGCGGCAAAACCAGTGATCTAGGCCCAGTACGGCACAAACAAGAAAAAAGTAATACATGTCACATTGACAACAGGAAAAAGACCTCACCGCATGCTATTTTCTGCCCTAACTGGTTTAGTAGACTCTCCCCCATGACTGTAATCGGTGCGCAGGCGGTCGGTATCGCCAATATTGCTATGGATGGATCTGTTTTAGATTCCTGGTTCCCCCATCCAGCTTTAGTTGAAAACCTTAAAGGCTCACCTGGTACCGAAATCCTAGGTGCGCAAGACCTGCCACCAAAACTACTCAAACTAATCAAGCTGGACGAAGACCGACTTGTAGAACAGGTCGCAATCCGCACCACCATCCCCGATCTACAGGCCGCCCCACTTGATGCCCACGATGTGTATTTGCGACTACACCTGCTTAGTCACCGGCTGGTTCGCCCAACCGAATTAAACATGGAACATGCCATTCCCAAACTCTCCATCGTGGTATGGACCAATAAAGGGCCCTGTTTGCCCGATAATTTCGAGCACATGCGCACCTCGTTATTATCCCGCGGCCTGATTCACGTCTATGGCATCGATCCACTACCACGAATGGTGGACTATGTCGTGCCCAGCGGGGTACAAATCACCGAAGCTGAGCGAGTGCGGTTAGGAGCATATCTCGCGCCGGGCACCCGAGTATTGCGGGAAGGTTTTGTATCACATAATGCTGGATCCTTAGGACCATGCCGGATTGAGGGCCGAATTTCTTCCGGAACCGTGGTCGGTACCAATGTTGACATCGGCATTTCCGCTTCGGTGCTTTCAGTCAAGCCGAAGCCCATGCGCATTGGCAATGATTGTTCTTTCGGGGTATCTAGCACGGTAATCGGGCTGGATTTAGGCAATAACGTCCATGTAGGAAACAATATTGTGCTCGATCCAACCACCCTGATTCGGTTTGCCGATTCCGACACTGTAGGTACTGCTAGCCAGATCGAAGGCCAATCCCATTGGTCAATCCGAATGGAAGCACAGTCCATAGAACCAGTAGCGCGTCGGATTGTCCCGCCAATGTGAGCCGTTTGCATTCACATAACTGAGTAACTGCGCTTGGCCAGCAGATCATCACTTTCTAGATCTGCTGGCCATTGTAATGCTTCAGAAGCGACTGAAATGCGATTTACAGCCCAGAAGCGCAATTGAGTTGCGCGAAAGGTGCACTTGTCTCACTAAAATGCAGCATTTCCCCCATATTCGCGATAGCATTATTTCCTATGACGCAATCTCAAAAACGAACCGCACTTGGCAGCGGTCTCAAAACCCGACATTTAACCATGATGGGGCTTGGCTCAGCGATTGGCGCGGGTCTCTTTCTTGGCACTGGAGTGGGCATTCAGGCAGCTGGTCCTGCTGTTCTTTTAGGCTATATTTTCGCAGGCACCATTGTGGTGTTGTCTATGCAAATGCTAGGCGAAATGGCAGCAGCTCGACCCGCCTCAGGAGCCTTTGCCGTCTATGCCGAACAGGGCTTAGGGCACTGGGCGGGATTCACAGTGGGTTGGCTTTATTGGTTCATGCTTACCATGGTCATGGGCGCAGAAATGACCGGTGCCGCCGCAATCATGGGCAACTGGTTTGGCATTGAACCGTGGATCCCCGCACTGGTATGCGTGGTGTTCTTCGCTGTGGTCAACCTAGCCAATGTGCGTGGTTTTGGCGAATTCGAATTCTGGTTCGCTTTCATCAAAATCGCCGTAATCGTACTGTTTCTTATCGTTGGGGTATTACTGATCTTCGGCTTACTCCCTGGCAGCGACGCGGTCGGGACGCGAAATTTCTTAGGCGCTGGGTTTATGCCCAATGGTATCAGTGGCTTGGCAGCTGGTTTGCTCGCTGTGGCCTTTGCGTTCGGCGGCATTGAGATTGTCACTATTGCTGCTGCCGAGTCAGAGGATCCACAGTCGTCTATTGCCACTGCTGTCCGGTCCGTAATCTGGCGTATTTCTGTGTTCTACCTCGGTTCGGTGCTCATTATCTGCTTCCTCATGCCCTATGAACGTATCGGTGGTGCAGAGTCTGCCGCGGAGTCGCCATTCACCATCATTTTGGGTATGGCTAATCTTCCTGGTGTTGTTGGCTTCATGGAAGCTGTGATCGTAATTGCACTGCTGTCAGCATTTAACGCACAAATCTATGCCACCTCTCGGATGGTGTACTCCTTCGCTCGTCGCAAAGATGCACCCGCAATCCTTGCCAAGACCAACAAAGAGGGAGTGCCTATGAACGCGGTGCTACTCAGTATGTTCTTTGCCTTTGTCTCGGTTGGTTTGCAGTATTGGAATCCACCTGGGCTGCTGACCTTCTTACTCAATGCTGTTGGCGGCTGCCTAATCGTGTTGTGGGCTATGATCGCATTGACCTGGCTGAAGATACACCCAGTGCTACTCAAGAATCAGGAAATCACCACTGTTCGCATGTTCGGTTATCCGTGGCCTGCGATCCTTTGTCTTGGATTGCTCAGCGTACTAGTTATCCTCATGCTTTCCGACGATAGCTCTCGTCCGCAAATCGGTTCAGTAGTTATCTTGGTCGTGGTGGTGGCTGCCTTAAGCTTCACCACGAAACGGGCCGCCACGGAACACCGCTCCGCAGAAAAAGTGGAAAACCGGTAGACTTCTCAGCTATGACTTCTGCTTTTGCTTTTGGCTTAGCCACTGTTCATTCCGATGGAACTGTGCTGGATGCCTGGTTCCCTGCCCCTGAGCTGGATAAGGGAACTGGCCAAGCCGCTACTGTAATACTTGATGGTGACGCCATCCCAGCTGATCTTGCACCTTTGGCAGTAGCCGATCCGGCCCGTGATGTTCAACGGATCGCCATCGCCACCTCAATCGCGTCGCTTGAGGATGCACCGGTTGATGCCTACGATGCTTACCTACGGTTGCACCTATTGTCCCACCGGTTAGTGCGCCCGCATGGTCTTAATCTGGATGGAGTCTTTGGTCTATTGGCCAATGTCGTGTGGACCAACTATGGTCCCTGCCTGCCAGCTGGCTTCGAGCTGACCCGCGCAAAACTACAGGCCCGTGGTCCAGTAGCAGTTTATGGGGTGGACAAATTCCCACGCATGGTTGATTACGTCATGCCCACTGGGGTACGCATTGGTGATGCTGACCGTGTGCGGCTGGGTGCCCACCTCGCAGACGGCACCACTGTGATGCATGAAGGCTTCGTTAATTTCAATGCTGGCACCTTGGGCAATTCCATGGTCGAGGGTCGCATTTCCGCTGGCGTAGTTGTTGATGATGGTTCCGACGTTGGCGGCGGTGCCTCAATCATGGGCACCCTTTCTGGTGGCGGCAAGCAAGTTATCTCCATTGGCAAACGCTGCCTACTTGGTGCTAATGCTGGTTGTGGCATCTCCCTCGGCGATGATTGCGTCATCGAAGCTGGGCTCTATGTCACTGCAGGCTCCAAACTCATTGTCCGCGGCGCAGTAGCCGAAGCCCTCTCGCTTGTCGACGGCGCCACTGTCAAGGCTGTTGAGCTTTCTGGAGCGAACAACGTATTGTTCCGCCGCAATTCCATTTCTGGTGCTATCGAAGCCACCGCTTGGAAGTCTGAGGCAGTAGAGCTTAATGCTGCCTTGCATGCGAATTAAGATCCAACCATCTAATGAGCGCTAGGCGTAGATTTCTCAACCTCTCACTCACATCTTGTGTGTGAGAGGTTATGTCTTTGAGTTCACATAGTAAATCAGGCAACAGCAATCATAGGATGAGCATAAAAGTGCCCTCTGCTGGTTGTGCTTATATTAGGGCGTATCGCGCTCAGGCAGGGACCTGTGCCACCATTTCTGGCGAGAAAAACACCTTGAACTGCCATTACGACATTTCAAGGTGTTATTGCTAGCAAGGAAAGTGCCTGCCCGTAAAAGATTCCTACTAAAGGGAGAAGTAACGAGCACCTTCAGCCTTGCTAGATATTGATTATGGCACAACGACCAAAACTAGTACATAGCCTACAAATCAAGCGTGATCTATGACGGTGCGGACTTAAAACACAACGATCTTAGCCTTCTTTGATTTATGAAAAGTCCACGTTGACTGTGCTAATCATCTCAGTGTTGTTTGCTGTTTCTCGCTTGCCCTAGCGCGTCGCCGAGTCTGATCCCACACCCAATCAGCCATCAGAAATAGCAGGAGCGTAATGCCGAAAAGCGGGGCGATTATTGCATAAATAATCATCAGCACAATCAGAACGGCGAGTTCCGGTTTTCCCACTTGACCACGGGAATTCCGCGGCAATAGTCTACTTGATTTAGTTCCCGATCCCCGCAGGAAACACATACGGTAACCAAAAAAGATGATAGCCAGAATGCTGACTCCGATTGCTCCAAGGACCAGCTGGTTTATAACACCGAATAGTGTGCCCATATGCAGTTGGATTAGCCACGCAGTCAGTTTCGCAACCACTGGCCAGTCACTAAATGGAAGATCACGAATGACCACCCCAGCTCCATCAAGCACAAGAGTGTCGGTCTCTAACCGCCATGCTTGCCGTAATTCTTGGACCACCCAAGCGTCGCCAGAACTGGGGAAACTTGCACTGATATCTCCGCTTAAACCCGCTTCCCGGGCAGAGTTTAGCACCGTATCAACTTGTGACAGTGGGTCAGCTCCAGTGCCGGTAGCATCGACCGGCAAACTTTTATCTGGTTTGGGGGTCAGCCAGTTTAATCGCTGACGCAATAACGAAAGGTTCTCCCCTGAAAATTTCGACCATGTCAGGCCAGTGAGCGTCAAAAACAGCAACCCTGGCACTGCTATCGCTCCAATTCGATAATGATTCCGCCGGGCAACGCCACGCTTGGTTTGTGATTTCTGCTTGCTTCGCCTACGTTGTTCCCACCAGAGCCAGCCCCCACCAAGCGCTAATGCTCCCATCCAAGAAGCCGCCAACTCAGCATACCAACGCCCAGATTCACCCAGCCACAGTGAGCGATGCCCCTCAGACAACCATGCCCGCAGTGGAAGCGAACGAGAGCTGCCATATTGCACCAAAGTACCGGTAACAGTAAGGTCACCCGGATCAATAAAAACCGCTTGGGAATAGCTAGAGCTAGGCAAAGACTCATCAGTGAAAATCACCCGGGTGGTCGCCTGTGGATCATCGGAAGTCTGCACTGCCTGCAATTCCAAATCAGGAAAGACAGACTGTGCTACCTGGATTTGATCCGAGACTGGTTGAGGCGGTAAATCGCTGGTGGCACGCAGCTCTTGGTCATAGAAAATTTGCTCTACACTTGGTGCTGCAGCATAGAACACACCAGAGAAAGCAGCGATGAAGATAAACGGGGCGATCAGCACTCCAGCAATATTGTGCATGCGAAGAATCGTGGGCCGCAACCTGCGATTTATTATTGGTTCCTGATTGACAGTGGACATGTATAAATAGTCGATAGTGTCAACCTTTTAGTTCCTGTCAGTTATTTGAATCTAACCCCTTTTCACCCCCTCCAAAAGTTCCCACCCATCAATAATTAGATTGATAACACCCGTGTTTCAGCAGATCATACCCAAAAGCAAGGCAGCTAATTCATCAATCCTCCGAGCAGCAACAACCCTACCCCCAGTCCGCCAACACGGGCTGAACTGCTATCTTAGGTTGCGGCTGGTTCGGTTTGCATAACAATCTTAGGTTTCTTCGGCTTCCGGAAAGTCCAAATCTTATTTAAGACAAAGTTTGCTGGCATCGAGAACAAGATTGCAATCAGCGAGGCCCAGTACACCTTGGTACGGAACCCAGTGGAGTCGTCGAAAATTTCCGAAGACAATCCGATCGGAGACTTCTCATTCATCAATAAGGTCAAAACGATCAGGTTAATCATGAAAGCAAACAGGCCACTGGCAAGGAATGGAATGAAGCCCCGCAGCCAACCAATCTTGATGTTTTTGAAAGTCCACATTCGGTTGAGCTGATAGTTCCACGTATTAGCAACCAAAAACGCAATGGTCATGAAAACGTGGTACCACCGAATGTGAAACTGTGAACCTAATAGGTTAAGGAAAGCATCGTGTTCTGTAATTCCCGCAGTGGCTAACGCGATTTTACGAACCACATACAGAACCATCAGATTGACAATGACGCCAGATCCGCCAACCATACCGAACTTGATGAACTGACGAATATTGCGCCCAAAACGTTCCAAGGTTCCTACACCTTTCCATACCTTCTCCTAGCGGATCCAATCTTACCAATTGTAAGTCGCCCATCCCTCATTGCAGACAATTTAAGAATATTAATCCGATAGCCAACAACCTAAACGCACAGTCGCTTGCGGAATCTAGTCAGTGCATCGGCACAAACTATGGGCATCATTCACACACTCACCACTTCCACCTTGTCCGTCAACATCCATATGCACTTTTCCCTAGTCAAGCATGATGGCGTGGATGTTGAACACCAAGAACAAGAACGCCGTGAATTCGCTACTGAACATGCTGCTAGCGTCGACCGCACGTACTCGGAGAACTAAATCTCGGCCCACTCGGATCAGCGTGCCCCTGAAGTGTCTTATTTTTGTTTATGCTTTGCGGTCTAAAATTTCTTCTTCGCCATTGTTGGATAGTGGTAGTCCAGCCCCTAATGTAGCCAAGATCTCGTTCTACCATGTCATCCATTCAAAGGTGGCGATCTTAACTTCAGCCATATCGGTCCACTGGCGAGTATGGGCGGAGGTGAAATCCACATGCATTAAGGTTTTCTCAGCACCTGGATAAGCCTCCTTGAGTAGGCTTTTTAGAATGAAGTTGACATCACAATTTTTGACCAATCAAACAGGCTGGGATACGTAAGGGGTTTGGTGTCAAGAAAAAGGTACTCTTGTACACTTCCACCATCATTTCGATACTCACGTTCAATGGGAATTTGATACAGAAACTTTACTCCATTAAAGCGCATTATTTCATAGTAATCTGCCCTCATTAATGGACCATCAAGCACCTCTTGATATGGGTGCCGAATCGCATCAATAATTCCAGAATTTTCCGCCACTAAAATCGCACCCACACCAGAATCACCATGCGAGAAAAATATTTCTACCAGATCAGAAATATTATAATTTGACGAAATTTCAAATAATCCAATCAAACTTGGCAGTTTTGAAAAATATACACTTCCCCTTTCCTTTAGATCATCAACCCACAGTCTGCGAAGCATCTCACATCCCTGCAGATCCTTCATTTTTTCCATAGGGATTGGCTTTGTAAGAAGGTATCGTTGAACATGACCTGAATAGATATTTTCAACTATCCAATCCACCTTCTGTAGTTCTACTTTTCGGTTACAAAATTCAAATTCTATTACATAACTTTTACAATCCCACTCCATAATTCCTACTCTCCATCAAGCTAGTGAGACTTACTTAGGCATCGAGGACACATTAATAGAGCTTATTCAGGTGATGGGAAACCTTAACATATATAGATCTCACTTTCGCCCATACTTTAAGGGAAATACTTCACGAGTGGTTTACGAGACAACCGCTTCGTAGAGGTCGGTCCTCAACCTGTGTTGGGGTGTACTGGGGTTCCACTATGTAAAACAAAAGCTAGGACAGTTCACATTACCATTCGTCGTACCCAACAATTCACGTATTGCAATGACATGTAGGCGGTGTTCCTCATAATCACTAACAGCTTTGACACCATCGGTGCCTGTACCTACAGACCTTTGCAGCCACAGCGCAGTGAGGTGAGCTTTGCATGTGTCACGTCCAAAATGACAAGGAGATATATACCGTGAAGAACCGGAACGGTGGCGACTAAACGAGGTAAGGCACTACCCCAACGTTCCACATGCTGAGGACCTTAACTCTATCGGAATCTGCGTTGTTGCTCCGCATAGTGAGTATGACAGTGCCACTGCCATCACCACACCGACCGCAGTGACACACTGGGCTTGGCTGATTCCGACTACCAGCTAGACAACAAGTTAACTCGGGATAGACCACCGCCTCAGTGCTCATGCCGTTGAGCACTGAGGCGGCGATTTGTGGTTATCCCCAGTGACAGCAACCACTAGAATTAATTGGCATGCAAACATGGCTACCACCTGTCATTAGCGGCATCTTTTCCATCGTTGTGGTTTTGATCGGCGCCTACACCGTTTCAAAACGCGAAAAACGAAAATATGATGAGGAACACCACCGAGCCATCATAGTTGACCAGAGAAAAGCAGTGGCAAAATACATTCAGTCGTTATATGCCGCTAGTGAACAATGGAAGCGCTCACGAAAGGCAGCAGATGAACTTTCAAATATCCAAGACATGCACTTTGCTTGGCAGGAAAGTCTAGAAACATGTTTCTTGGCTTTCCGAAATGCGGGCGTTGAGTTGGACTTGGAATTAACCAATGAAGAAACCAGAAAGGCATTCAGTAAATTAGATTCTGAATTGCATGCAAGGTACGTGCACTATACTTCAACACTTACTTACAACAGTGTTGAGTCATGGAGCGAGATTAACTTAGCAAAGCCAACATCTTTCCACATCGAATCGCTCATTGCGAACCTTGCAACGGCAGCGCGGGATAACCTCCACTAATAACGAACAAACAGCTGCCCTTGCACCCTGATTTTTCAACATAGCACCAGCCAAGTGTCATTACCTCAAATCATGAATCTGACCTGGTCTTTTGCATCCCGCGATTATGCTAAGCGCGCCGACTGACCACCCCACATTTCCCTATGATTTTGTTGACAAAATAATTTGCCCCTTGTTAGCCTTCACCTTGGCGAGGCGCCGCGAAACCGGCAGGTTTTCGTTACTTCACGCCCTATAGTTACAGGATCACGGATTCCGCTTTCCTCGCCACTTAACTTCCTACCCCACTCTCCAGTTATTGCTCGCCATCAATGAGGCTAGGATGATTAGCACCACACCAGCAATGATCCGACATGGATTCTTCGCAACCACCGGAACCACCACTCACCGCAGCAATATCCAAGAAGCGGCAACTGCCGCAGCTGAGCTACTCAATCTAGGGTTTGTCGCAGCTATAGCGGACCTTAATTGCCTCACCACCTCGCAGCTCCATGCCCTGATTACTGCGGCAAAAGCCACCATTGGCACCGACCGGCATTGGGAGCCACTTTTCCCTGGATTTCCCCAAGAAGTACTGACGGCAACCGATCTGGAACTATTTATTACCACCATGCGCCACTACTACACCGAAGGCGCGTGGCGGCCGCCACGTCACCCACCAGTAGCCACACCCCTGCCAGATCTCGACTGGGCTAGCAACCGGCGAAGCCTCCGACCACAAATACTGTCACCAGTGTTTCTGCAGCGCCATTGGGCCCAGTCCATAGCCATGAGCACAGCTGAACAAGAACTCAGTCGGGATATTGCCCACGCACTACACCCAGAAGCTAATCTGCTCCATCTTTTTGGTCAAACACAATTCCGCAATGGCGAAAATTATGCCACAGCTATCCAAACGCTTACTGATACCAGCTACCATGCCGCCGAAATTCTGTCGGTGGCGCTACACAAGGCCCGCAATGTTGATGACATTCTGCGTTGTATCCTTGCCCTTTACTGCCGCACACCACAGCGAGCCCATGATCTAACACACCCATTGCGTCATCACTTGCCTATGTGCAATATCCCGCGTCCAGCACGCCGAGAGATTCTCGCTGTGCTTGCACGTTTTGATGATGATCCCTCCCTAGACCTCGGACTACGCCGAGTCAAGCTGTGGCGTGCAGTACTCAATCGGATTCATCCATTTGAACTGTCCACTTCGGTTGGGGCAGAACGATTCTTGGATGTCATCTATGGCAATACCTACCATCAGACATTCAATTCCAAGGTGGAGGCAGCATTAACTAGGAAAGACCCTGTCACGGCCGCGAATCTTCTCGTCCATCAACCGGGTAATTTAGCACGCCGATTGCAGCACTTACTAATACTTGCTGGCAGTGACGATACTAAAGGCTGGCAGCAGGCAGCCCAAGCCATTGAGTATGCGCTGATGGAAGCTGGCACTAAAGTCAGATTGACAACCTTGATTTCTGCCTACAATGGCTTGAAGATCCGCGACCTAAAACATCGGGTTCGACGCTTGAAACTTCGCAATCATTTTCATCTGACCACACCGAATGATCGCATCAATCCTGGTCTATTGGCACAGATACTTGAGGCGCTTGAAAACGCCATTTTAGCTCGACTCGCCCTGACTCCTGCCCCAACAATCACCCCACTACCATGTGGCAGTTCGGTACCAGTAGAACTAGCACGACGGTGGGCGTCGTCAAGCGTGAGCAATCTGTGGCCAGGTGAACGTCTCCCGCTTGGACCACTTAATGAGAATGCGGTGCTGCGCCTGTTTGTGCATTGGTATGGCCAAGACGTAGATTTGGGAGTGATTTTCAGCGATGCTGAATTGACCCAGTGCTTGGCCTATTTGGATTACACCAATCACACAACATCGCGACTGCGTAAATCGCTGGTGCATTCCGGCGATGTAATTCATGCTGCCCCGCCAGCTGGGGGTTGTGAGTTCATTGATCTAAGACTCGCCACCCAAAACCCGCACCGAAAGACACTTACTACGCAAATACCAGAAGCACGCTACGCCATTGTGCATGTGGCTAGCTTCAGTGGCGAACATTTCCGTTTCATCGACAATATTGCTGGTGTGATGCTACGTAGTGATGACACAGCTGGTGCAGTGTTTGAACCACGAACCGTGGAAACGGCCTCAGCCATCCAAGTGTCTGCTACCTCAGCGATTCCATTTGTTATCGATCTAGAAACTATCGAGTTAATCTGGTTGGATTCCTCTACTGGTAAGCAATTGGGCAAGTTCAACCTCAGCGATCCGGTTGCAGAGGTTGGAGTGGTCCAGAGTGAAATGGCCACCCTCGCACAACAACTAACCTGCGGCCAATTACTCAGCTTGTGGGCCCAAGCACATGGTGTTCCCACCACTGATGAAGCAGCTGGGGCTCAAGCTAAAGACTGGGTTAGGATGCTTCTTGACCATTGCTAAGCCGAGTGACGAAAGCCTCGACTCGCTCATCGGTACCGGTTAGTGCTACCCGCACGAAGTTCTTAGATGCAGGGCCGTAAAAGGATCCCGGCGCGACGAGGATGCCATGTTCGGCAAACCAATCGACAGTATCCCAGCAGTCTTCCTCACGGGTGATCCACAGATACAGTCCAGCTTGGGAATCCACCACAGTAAAGCCTGCTTCGATTACAGCACGTAGCAGCTTCGCTCGGCGTGTTGCGTAGCGTAGTTTCTGAAGCTGTTCTTGTTCATCGTCTTCCAAGGCATAAATCATGGCTTGTTGGATTGGACCGGGCATCATGAGTCCAGCATGTTTGCGGACTTCGGTTAGCTCAGCGATTAGGTCCTTATCGCCAGCTAAAAATCCTGCGCGGTAACTGGCTAGATTGGAAGTTTTTGATAATGAGTGGATGGCAATCAGGTTTGTTTGGTCGCCATCACAGATATCAGGGTCAAGGATGGATTGTGCTTGTCCTTCCCATGACAATCCGAGGTAGCATTCATCGCTGGCGATAATCACGTTATTGGTGCGAGCCCAATTGAGAACTTTTCGCAGGTGGTTGGCATCCCAAACATTGCCAGTGGGATTGGAAGGGGAATTGAGAAAGATCAGGTCAATATTGGTGGCATCGTTGATCTCCCAGGGGGAGTCACTGCGGATCACCTCTGCTCCAGCTAGCAAGGCGGCGACTTCATAGGTTGGGTAGGCCACCTCTGGGATGACGATGCTTCCGCGGCAACCAAGCAGGGTGGGTAGCCAGGCGATGGCTTCTTTGGTACCAATTACCGGCAACACGCCGCCCACTGTTGGGATGTGGTAGCGACGGCTGAGGGAATCAGCTATCGCTTGGCGTAATTGTGGGGTGCCAATGGTTTGGGGGTAGCCAGGTTGTGATCCAGCTTCTGCCAAGGCTAGTTGGATGCTGGGGGCAACTGGGTCTACTGGTGAGCCAACTGAAAGGTTGATGATGCCGTCGGGGTGAGCGGCCGCCTTCTCCTTCGCTGGTTCGAGGGAGTTCCATGGAAAATCTGGGAGGATGGATCCCAGTGGAGTACGGGTCATAATGCTCACCTTGCGACGTTGAAACGGGTAAGAAATAGCGGGTGGATGTTAGGCTTGCGGTGGCAGTTCAGCTACTAGTGGTGCGTCGAAGTCTTGTGGCCCGAGTTGGGCCGCTCCACCGGGTGAGCCTAGGTCATCGAAAAATGCCGCGTTGGCATCGTTGTAGTCGAACCATTCGTCTGGCACGTCATCTTCATAGAAGATTGCTTCTACTGGGCAGGCTGGTTCGCAGGCACCACAGTCCACGCACTCATCAGGATGGATGTAGAGCATACGCTTGCCTTCGTAGATGCAGTCTACAGGGCATTCTTCAACGCATGCTTTATCCATGACATCAACGCAGGGCTGTGCGATTGTGTACGTCATCGGTTCTCAGCTTCTCCAAGGGTTAAATTTAATCTCAAGGTGGGTGACTGACCCATTATGTCATTTCTTTGCAATAACAGGCCAACCACCACCGACGATTCCCGCAATCATGAGCAATATGCTGCGAATATTTGATCCAACTAGTTGGTCCCCTGTCACTGAAACCCACATAGTCAAGACCATGAATCCCAACAACCAGACCCATAGTGGCACTAGCGCTATGGCTGTGTTTTTAGTCCACAGCATGGCGGTTTTAGTTAGCACCATATTGAAAAAGAACGCCACCGGGATGGTGTAGGGCACTGCAATGCCGAAAATCCAGGTGCCCAAGTAAACAACTTCAAGCAGCACTGATAGCGCCGCACCAATGCTTAACCACAGTAGTCCGAAGAAGGCTTCGGATTTGGAAAAGCCTTGGTAAGTATGTTTTTCGGTGACATGGTCGGCCATTAGTGGGTGTTTTCCTTTGGAGCTTCTAGTTCCCCGGCAACAATGACTGCGATGTCGGTGCGGGCATCTGCACTCATTAAAGTACCGAGTTGGTAGTGCTCATACCGTAGCACCGGTTGGGCCAGTAAGTTGGAAAGAGCAAAGACGAAGGGGGCTTTTTCCCGGTCAGTGCTACAAGCAAAGGCAGCAATCGGGTTGGTATGGGAGATGTGTCCATCGGCAATCCACAATTGGGTGGGATGTGCTTTCATGGCGTTGACTTTGGCAGCCAAGGCGGCATCTGAAAGTCGAACTTCGATGTCGTACTCCCCTACGCTGGCGATTTCATCTGGTCGAGGCATACGCCAACCGGGTGCTTGTATGGCATCGATGACTTCGAGTCCTTCTTCTAATCGACGTCGGTCGGTTACTGCCCATAGCACGGGGGTGGTGATGGCTAATTCTTCCACGGCTTGGTGGGTGATCTGGTGTGCCCGAATGTGATCGGGGTGGCCATATCCCCCATTAGGTCCGTAGGTAAAAATCAAATGGGGTTTGGTGGCACGCAGGATTTCTTTGAGTTGTTCGACTGCGGCCTCTCCGGAATTCACAAAAGCTCGTGGGTGTTCGTGAGCGTTGCTGGTCCCCATGCCAGAGTCGCGCCAGCAGCCAGCTCCGCCGAGGAAGATACCTGTTGCCCCAAGGCAGTTGAGTGAATCGTAGAGTTCTTTGGCCCGTAGCCCACCTAGTTGGTCGGCTTTGTTACTGGTTAAAAATTTGTAGGTGTCACCGATGACTTCGCCTTCTTCCCCAAGGGTGCAGGTGACCACGGTGACGTGGGCACCACGTTGGGCTAGGTCGGCTAATACGCCACCGGTCCAGATGGCTTCATCATCTGGGTGGGCGTGCACTGCTAAAACATTGATTCCGCTGAGTTTATTCATCGATCCTCCAAGTAACGAGCGAGCTTAGTCCCTGTGGCCAAGCGTCGAGGTTGTCGGTTGGGCCTTTGATGCCAGAACCTAGCACTTCGAGCCGAACATCATGGGCGATAATGGTGCGTAGTGCCTCTTCCTCCTCAAACTCTAGTACCCATTGTTCCAGTTCTTCCTCAGTTTTATCACCGGTGAAATAAGCATCAAGGAATTCTTGAGTAGTGGTTTGGCAGTACCCAGAACGGTTAGCGCCAAGCACCTCAAATTTTGGACAGTTATAGTTTTCGGCAAGCGGTGCGCCACTGATAGCAACCACCACATCCACTTTGCCGGTGGGGATCTGATTGCGTAGCAGGTCGGTGGTGTCAGAGTTAATTACGGTTGCTGGGACTTCATAGGTGGCTAGGATGTTTGCTAAAGCGGTTGCTGCCATCGAAGCTATTGGGTCAGCGGGGTCTACCGCGATCCGTAAATCGCGACCTAAATCTTTTAGGTGTTCAGCGTTTGGTTCTTCTTTGTTGTCCACCACCTCTAGGTCGGTGCGACGTCCGTAGGCAAGCTCCGCAATCTGCTTTGGATCGATGAGGGAACGTAGTTCTTTGCGTAATTGTTTGGACATGCGAGAGCTGGCGGTAACATCTAGCACGTAGTTGTCGGTTTCTAGTCGTGATTGGGTGTCAGGCACTAGGGCGAAGGCTGCGGTGGAAGTTTCTTCTGGGGTGACGTCCATGAAGCTCACTTGGCCATTGGCTAGTAATTCCACGCCTTGTGCGATCGACCGAATCTCCCGGAAGGTGAGTACTTCCACTCGGGCTGGTTCTTTACCCCAAAAGCGGTCATTGCGATTAAGGGTGATGATGCCACGATTGCGATCATATCCACGCATGGTGAATGTTCCCGCTGAGGCTGGGTAACCACCGTTGAGTACTGTGGTGAAGTTTTCTCCACGCAGCAGATGGCTGGGTAATAGGTGATTAAAGAGGCTGGTCCAATCGGCAAAACGTTCACTGAAATCCACTTCGACAATTTTGCCGCCACCACTAGAACGCACATCTGCGATGGCACGGTAACCTGCGGGTCGGACAGTACCAGGGCTATTTACCACTGATTCCCATAAATACTGGAAATCAGCAGCGGTGATTGGTGTACCATCACTCCACTGTGCTTCAGCGGTAATGTGGTAGCGCACGGTTCGCACCACTTCTTCACTTTGTGGGGTGGTGGTGCTGCTTTGACTTAACTCGGCGCCATAGGCGGCTAGTGGGATACCAGCAGAGTCAAATTCTTCTACCTTGGTCAGCAAATCGGTATTGAGTTTGCCTTCGATAAACGCGCTAGGTAAAACCAGACCAGCAAGAGCTTGGATGAACTGGGTGTCATCCTGAAGCAAATGAGGATTAAATCCGGCGTGTAGTGGGTCGATGCCCACTGATAATTCTTGTGACTGTTTCCGCGCGGTGTTGGTGGTCGAAGATGCGGACACGGTATCAGAGAGGATGGGGTTTTCCACTGGTGCCGGACCAGGTGCGGCCACACAACCTGCTAAAAGACCGGTGATAGCAATCGTCGCCACGCTCACCTTGGTGCAGGTAGGTCGAGTGCGCGGAAAGTTCATGCAACACAGTCTACTGCCCGAGCCACAACCGGGTGAGAAGTATTCTTGCTATTCGTGATAGCAGGCGATCTTGCCATAAGGCCCATCGATTACTTGGACTTTGGTGTTGAAGATCTCGGTGAGCAGATCGTCGTTCATGATTTCTGCAATTGGGCCGAAGTGTGCGATGGCGCCGTTTTTCACCGCACAGACGTAATCGGCATAACAAGAGGCGAAATTAATATCGTGCAATACCACGATGATGGTGCGTCCTAGTTCGGTGGCTGCGGTGCGTAGATGCCGCATCATTTGTACGGAGTGAGAGATGTCAAGATTGTTCAGTGGTTCGTCTAGCAAGACGTATTCGGTTTCTTGGCACAGCACCATTGCCACGTAGGCGCGTTGGCGTTGTCCACCAGAAAGCTGATCGAGATAGCGGTTTTCCAACTCCCCGAGTCCGAAGAAATCCACATATTTGGAAATGATCTTTTCATCTTCGGCTGTAAGTCGGCCTTTGGAATAGGGAAACCTTCCAAAACTGACCAGTTGGCGCACCGTGAGTCTGGTAATGAAGTGGTTTTCTTGGCGCAGAATCGACAGGACTTTGGCGAGGTCGTCGCTTTTTGCGCTGCTGACATCTAAACCTGCAACGTTGATGACTCCCTCATCGAGGTTGAGTAACCGGCCAACCATGGTCAATAAGGTGGATTTTCCGGCGCCGTTGGGTCCAACGAAGGCTGTCAGTCCGCCTTTGGGGATGTTCAGGTTGACTGGTCCGATGGCGACTTCGTTGTTGTAGTTCTTTTTGACGTGCTCTAGCGTAATCACAGACGACCCTTTCGAAGCAAAACGATGAGGAATACCGAACCGCCGATGAGTTCGATAATGATAGACACCACACCTTGGGCATAGAAAATATGATTCATAACAAAATATGCCCCGGTGAGTACCAAAAATCCCACGCTAATCGCGAGCGGAAATAATAATCTATGGTCATAGGTACCGGCGATTTGATAAGTCAAAGTCGCGACGAGGAAACCAAAGAAGGTCATGGGCCCCACTAACGCAGTACTTGTGGCCATTAATACCGACACCAGCACCAAGATGATTACCGAAATCCGTTTATGATATAGGCCCAGATTGGTTGTGGTCGCCCGCCCTAAGGCCACCACATTTAGCCGCGATGCAAAAATGAAAATGCCACCACCAGCAAGCACAATCAGCGGAATAGCAATCGGATAATAACTAGGATCAGCATTGGTAACCGAGCCAAATAACCGAGCAGTGAGCAAGTCGAATTCACTGGGGGTGAGCATACGTTGCATGAAGGTCGCCACCGACCCTAGTCCACCCCCAATGACGATTCCGATCAATAGCATGGCATGAATATTGGCTGATTCGCTGCTCAGTAGCCAGGAGTAGAGTACTAGTGACAATCCCACCATGAGCAGTAACTGCAATACGAACATGTGTATGGTGTGGGAACTGACTAGGCCCACTGCCCCGAAGAAAAATACGGTGGCGGTGTGAATGACCCGATAAAGCGACTCGAACCCCATGATTGATGGTGTAATGATCCGATTATTGGTCACAGTTTGAAAAGCTACTGTTGCTAATGCTTGACAAATTGCCACCAGTAGCATTGCCGAAACCGCATCCATGCGTCGATTGGCGATTAACCAAAACTGCTCGGTGCCAAAGGGCATGGGGTTTTTATAGGCAAGTAATCCAAATGCACTCAACCCACCTAGTGCAGTAATTCCAATCAGTAGTATCCAGTAACGTCGCCTAGCTTGTGCGTCGTAAAAGCTGCTTGAACTTCGATTTTTCACTGTCCGCACCGTCGTGGTTGTTAGTTCAGCCATTTTTGGTGCTCCTTAAAATGAGGGCAATGAAAATTACGGCACCGGTGATCCCTAAGATTACCGAGACAGGAATCTCAAATGGCGCGATAATGATCCGACCAATTAGGTCACAGATGGTAACCAGTCCGATACCAAACAGACAGACCCACGGCAGGTTGCTGCGTAGATCATCACCGCGCCATAGAGAAACCACATTGGGCACGATCAACCCCAAAAACGGCAGGTAGCCGACCACTACGGTGGTCACCCCTGTGGCAATGGCAATCAGGCCGGTGCCAATGAAAACAATACGTTGGTAATTAAGCCCCACATTGGTGGCAATGTCTTCGCCAAGTCCGGCAACTGTGAGCCGATCGGCATAAAAGAACACCGCTACCATGACAATCAGCACTAGCCAGAGCACTTCATATTGCCCCTTATATACCGAGGTAAACGAGCCTTGGAACCAGACTGTGAGGGTTTGTAATATATCAGCCTGCAAAGCAAGAAAGGTTGATACTGCACTAACAACTGCACCCAGCATGATGCCGATCAGCGGCACCACTAACGACGATCGCAATGCCACTCGCCGCAAGAACAGGAAAAACACCATTGTGCCGCCAAAAGCAAATGCCACCGCTATTATCATTTTCAGCAAAATGCCGGAACTGGGGGCAATAATCATGGTGACTATGAGTCCCAAACCTGCCCATTCGGTAGTGCCAGTGGTGGTAGGTTCGACGAAACGATTTTGTGTCAGCAGCTGCATGACTAGTCCGCTCATAGCCAGTGCGGCGCCAGCTAGGACCAGTGCAACTGTGCGGGGAATGCGGGTTAGTTGAAACATTTCGGCGCCATCACTGGATTCGAAAATATCGTATTCCCCGGTGAAAAGTGACAAGGCCAACAGCCCTGTCACGACAAGCAGGCCGATAATCAGCGAGGCATTAAAAAGCTTAGCTCTGGTGCCCCGCGAGTTAATGGGGCGATCAGAAATTGAATTGGTCACGTTATTTCGCAGATTCGAAGGCGTCGGCAATCTGATTGAGGATCACGGTGTAGGTAATGATTGATTCATTGGTGTACGTATCAGCTGGGGCGTAGACCACGTGATCTTCCTTCATAGCTGTGGTGTTCTTCAGCGCGGCATTACCACTAATGATTTCTTTGGCGGGAACTACAGTTTCCCCATCTTCAGCGGTAGCGGCATCACGGTCGAGTACGAAGATCCAATCTGGGTTCGATTCGGCGATGGCTTCAACAGAAATATCATCACCTTCATGATTGCTGGAGGAATCGTTTACCGTCAATGCTGGGGTGAGCTCAAGCATGTCAAAGACTGGCCCGAAAGTGCGCCCCACGCTGGGGCCGATATAGCCGATTTCACCGCTGGAAACATTAACAGCCATGACTTTGTCGGTGCCATTGTATGCTTCTTTAGCACGTGTCAAGGCAGCATCGAAGTCGTCGGTAAGTTGTTTAGCTTCGGTTTGCTTATCGAAAATTTCGCCCAAGGCAGTGACTTGGCGCTTGAGTTCTTCGCCGAGGTCTTCACCTTCTCGTGGTTCGAAGTCAATCATGGGGACATCAGGGTTGAGTTTCTTAATGTCCTCATAGTGTTGTGAAAAGCGCTGACCGCTGATAATCAGATCTGGAGTGGCGGCTGTTAATGCTTCGAGATCAGGTTCCCGGTGCGTACCGATATCAATGATGTCAGCATTATTTTTGTAGTTCGGCACAGTGTCAGGGATCAGATCAATTGGTGCAGCGACCAAATCTATGCCCCATTGATCCAAGACTTGGAAGCTGCGGTTGTCCAGGGCAGCGACTTTAGTCACTGGAACTGGGATTTCTACAGTGCCATAGTTGTCCTCCACGGTGACGGTACCAGTTGCTTGGGAAGCTGATACTGCTGTGGTGTTTGAGGCGGTGTCATTGGAGCAAGCCCCCAAAACCAACCCGAGTCCTAGGGAAGCTGTTACAGCTAATGCCCTCGTTAAGATGTTTGCCATGATTTTCTATCTCCTTCTTCCTAGCGTTATGGCAGACCTTAAGCCACAACACATCCCCCATAACTTAGCCAAGCAATACCTCACTAAGCAAAACCTCAATAGTTTATGCATGCATTAGCCACCGCCAGTAGCTGTGGCTTACCCCAAGCCCTTGCACAAGCCCATCCCCTGCCAACACTGACTAACATCCTGGGACTAACCCTTACCCCCATTACAAGGTCTTCAATAGCCCTACACCCCCCACCCAATCTGAAAGAGAATCCCAGCCATAACGTACCCCGATCGCTATCATCACTTCTTCAAATTCCCTTAACGCAAATGCTCGGTACAATAGGGATCACTATTCAATTCTATTGTGAGGTATCTTTCAATCAGTTTTCACAAAGGAGTTCCTATGGAATCTATCGATTCGCCTGAGATGGCGTCAGAACCACCTGATGCATCCGTCGAATCTTCCCAAGACTTTCGGGAATACACCATCTACCAGATTTATCCCAAGTCATTTTTCGATTCCGATGGCGATGGCGTCGGAGATCTCAAAGGAGTCATCGAAAGAATCCCCTATATCGCCTCCCTTGGGGTAGATATGATCTGGTTCAACCCATTTTTCACCTCTCCGCAAAAAGACAATGGTTATGACATTGCGGATTATTACTCCATTGATCCCCGCATGGGTACCATGTCAGACTTCGAACAACTCGTCGCCGAACTAGACAAACATGGAATTGGCGTCATGCTCGACATGGTGTTCAATCACACCTCCACTGAGCATGAATGGTTCCGCAAAGCGCTCGCGGGTGAGAAAAAGTATCAGGATTATTATTTGATCCGGCCCCCAGCGGCAGATGGTGGTCCGCCTACTAATTGGGAATCGAAATTCGGTGGTCCTGCATGGGCACCATTTGGCGAAACTGGCGACTACTACCTGCATCTTTTTGATATCACCCAAGCCGATGTGGATTGGCGTAACCCCGAAGTGCGCCAAGAAATGGCTGATATCGTTAATTTTTGGCGAGCCAAAGGCGTTACCGGTTTCCGCTTTGATGTCATTAATCTCATTGGCAAAGACGCCGAACTGAAATCCTCCAAACCTGGAACTGATCCTCGCTACATGTACACTGATGGCGAAAAAGTTCATGACTATCTGCAAGAACTCAATGCGGCAAGCTTTGGGCAAGACCCCAATTCCGTCACAGTGGGCGAAATGTCATCAACCACCATTGACAACTGTGTAGCTTATTCCAATCCAGATAATCATGAGCTGGACATGGTCTTTAGTTTTCACCATTTGAAGGTTGACTATGATGATGGCAAGAAATGGAGCAACATTCGCTTCCAGCCGCATGATTTAAAGCGAGTGCTAAATCAGTGGGCCACTGGCATGCAAGAAGGCAATGGATGGAACGCGCTTTTCCTTAATAATCACGATCAACCACGCGCACTGAATCGATTCGGCGACGTAGAAAACTACCGC
>JBHACV010000156.1:0-2505 GCA_041854705.1 Corynebacterium sp. | reverse complement strand
GCTGTGGATGACGCAGTTCGGCAAGCGCGGGCACAGCGGGCCGCAGCTGGTGCGCAAGATGAGAAATTGCTCAAAGACATTGCTTCCTCCGAAGTGCGCTCACCTTTTGAAGGCGTAATCACCGATGTGCCAGCACGGCAGGGGCTTACCACCAATGGCCCGATTCTGACTGTGGCCGATGATAGTCGAATGATTATTCATGCTGAGATTAAGGAATTGGACATTGCCAAAGTGCAGCCTGGGCAGCGGGTGGAGTTCACCACTCCGGGAACTGGTGATAAGAAGTACGAGGGGAAGGTGATTTTCGTTTCCCCTACCGCGTCTTCCAATACCTCTGCAATGCCTGCAACTGAGGGTGCACCTGCCGCTAATGCCAACACTGCTCCCACTAACGAAAAGGTAACTTTCCCCATTGAGATTGAGGTTTCTGGAAACAAGGAAGGACTCCGCCTCGGCGCTACCGCGAAAACACGGATTGTGACTAAAGAACCCACTAAGCAGCTGTCCGTTCCCGCTGCCGCGATTTTCAAAGATGGAGCCCAATCAAAGGTTCTGGTGGTTGCTGATGACACCGTCGTTGAACGTAAAATCAAGCCAGGCGAAACCGTTAACGGTGAGGTCCAGATCACTAGTGGAGACGTCAAAAAGGGTGAAACGGTACTCACTGACGCGGAGAAGTACCGTGAGCTGATCGGCCAGAAGGTTCGCTTAGAAGAATCCCCAGCCGCAGAAACTGCTACCACCACTGAGAAGGAATCGTCGTGAGCTTGCTCATTGAGATGCGCGGAATTACCAAAACTTTTAATATTGGCTCTCCCAACGAGTTGACGGTTCTGAAAGGCTGCGATTTCGACTTGGCTTCCGGGGAATTCCTCTCTGTGGTTGGCGCCTCCGGATCTGGTAAATCCACACTGATGAACATCATTGGGTTACTGGATCGCCCCACCACCGGCCAATATTATCTTGGGGAGAAAAATGTTCTCGAGCTCTCCGATGACGAGGCTGCGGTCTACCGCTCCAAACATATCGGATTTGTGTTCCAGAATTTCAATCTGATTGGGCGGATGTCCGCGCGCAAAAACGTCGAGATGCCCATGATGTACGCCGGTGTTAGCCGCAAAGATCGCACTGAGCGTGCAGATCATTTGCTAGAGATGGTGGGTATGTCTGAGCGTGCTGACCACAACCCCGCGGAGTTATCCGGCGGCCAGAAACAGCGTGTCGCCATCGCCCGCGCTTTGTCCAATAACCCCGACCTTTTGCTTGCCGACGAGCCCACCGGCGCCCTCGACTCCGCCACTGGTCGCATGGTGATGGATTTGTTCCATACATTGAATCAGGATCACAATGTCACCATTGCTTTCATTACACACAACTCTGAACTTGCCGCTGAGACATCAAGGGTTGTTACCATGACTGACGGGGAAGTCTCGGGTCCCAGTGCACCACGCAAGGAAGCCGAAACAGTATGAGTATTTATGAAGCATTCACGCTTGCGTTAGGTAATCTCCGCACCAATAAAATGCGCTCTGGGTTGACCTTATTGGGCGTGGTCATTGGTATTGCTTCAGTTATTTCGATCATGACGCTGAGTGAGGGGTTACGTAAAAGCACCATTGAGGATCTTGCAGTTTATGGTGGGGAAGACATGACAATGGTGGTTCAAGAAATTCCTGAACCAGAGGTGCTGGAACAAGCTTATGACGCTGAAAACTATTTCACCACTGAACGCCTCGACGATCCCTCGTATGAATTTTCCTTAGATGATATTGAACAACTACGGGTGCAATATCCTGATGCTATCCGGTACATCGGATTAGGTGAGAATAATTCAGCTAGCGGTGAAGTTTATAACGGTTCTGAATCGACCAGCGGTACAGTTAAGTTTCAAAATCCTGACATGCTAACCATGCGTAACGTTGAAATTGCTGCTGGGCGAAGCCTTTCTGAGGAAGATATCCAGAACAATAGCCCTGTGGCGGTAGTGTCTGAGAATGTTGTTCAAAAACTATTCAATGGTAATAATTCGGCAGCTTTAGGTACAGAGATTAGCTTTGAATCAGATGGCAATATTAATTACTTCACCATCGTTGGGGTGGAAAAGACCAAGCAGCTTAATCCCCTCATGGGTGGGAGCATGGAGAACTCAAATATTTATGTGCCATACACGATGGAGGGATATTTCACCGATAACGCAGGAACATGGCAAACAATCGCCGTGCGCGGTCCGGAGGATGGTGACAAGGACCAACTAAAAGCTGATCTTAAGGAATTTCTCCAGGAAAAGATCGGGGATAATGAAGTTTATGAAGGAAAAGTAATCGATGGTCGAATCTATGCCGAACAGGCTGGCGGACAGCTTGACATAATGAAAACTGTGCTCAGTGCCATCGGGGCCATTTCCTTGTTAGTTGGTGGTATTGGTGTTATGAACATCATGCTGGTTACTGTTACAGAACGCACAAGGGAGATTGGTATTCGTAAAGCGCTTGGCGCTAAGCGTTC
>JBHACV010000155.1:0-26075 GCA_041854705.1 Corynebacterium sp. | reverse complement strand
GTCCAGCTGTCTTATGTGGATCAGGGGCGGGAAAACATTGATGGGGAAAAGACTGTCTGGGAAGTGGTTTCTGATGGGCTGGATTATATCCATGTTGGTCAGAATGAGATGCCGTCGCGGGCATATTTATCGGCCTTTGGTTTCAAGGGCGCCGATCAGCAAAAACCAGCTAAGGTGCTTTCTGGTGGTGAGCGTAACCGTCTGAATCTTGCGCTGACTTTGAAGCAGGGCGGGAATTTGATTCTGCTTGACGAGCCTACGAATGACCTTGATGTGGAGACGTTGTCGTCGTTAGAAAACGCCTTGCAGAAGTTCCCTGGTTGTGCTGTGGTTATTTCCCACGACCGTTGGTTCTTGGACCGTACTTGTACTCACATTTTGGCGTGGGAAGGTAATGTTGCTGAAGGTCAATGGTTCTGGTTTGAAGGCAACTTCGAGGATTATGAGAAGAATAAAGTGGAACGGCTTGGGCCGGAGGCGGCTCGACCATCGCGAGTGACGCATCGCAAGCTGACTCGTTAAGGTGAGCTGATTCCAGAAAATCCTGCTTGGAGGTTTTTGCCTCGGGCAGGTTTTTCTGTTTCGCCTCTGGCAAAAGAACAGCTAGAATACAGCTTCAGTGTCTTATCGCAGGTCTCATCGCAATGCTTTCTAGTAACAAACTGTGCCAAAATGCGGTATGAATGATGGCAGGCATTTCGGTGCAGCCAAGAACTGGAGCTTTGCAGTGCAAAGCGATTTTTAACTCAGCTTACAAGGAAGTGACTTACCTCAAAATGGCAGACTCGAATCCAAAACCCAGCGTTGTTCACACCGTCTCGATTCCGGTGCGCTGGCGCGATTTTGACCGTTTCGGGCATATCACAAATTCTGCTTATATTGAGTTGGCTCAGGAAGCCCGCATGGCTTTTGCCCAAGATGAGTTTGTTGGTCGGGGATATGCGTTGCCTACGGTTTTTGTTCGTCGGATTGAAGTTGATTACTTAGAGCCCATTATGCCAAGCACTACCGAGGTAACCATCGAAAGCCAGGTGGTTGAAATCGGTAATACTTCCTTTACTACTCGTCAAGAGATCAAGGATGCTGAAGGCCAGTTGTGTTGTGTAGTTAATGTAGTGCAGGTTGCTGTTGATTTAATGACTCAGCGGCCACGCGCAATCACCAATCAGGAGTTGAAGGTGCTCACCCGCGCCGAGTCTTAATGCCTATAGAATCTTTGTCTATTACTTCTGGCGCGTCAGGTTTGACCGCTCTACTTAACCGTGCGGTGGCACTGGACCCACTAGCATTGGCTCGCTTTTCGACGTCGTCACGTGGGGTTGATGTTTTTGTCAGTACCCCTTTTGGGGTGCTTGCGGCTCGCCGCGTAACTGGCACCGCGAGTCGAAATGGGGCAGTGGTTAAAGCCGCACAGTTTGTGACGGATTTCAGTGCGCCAGCGATTGATTCTTCGTGGAATTTTGGGGCGCTTCCTATGGGAGAATTCACGCTCTTAGATGAGATACCAGCAACGGTGATGCACCAGTTGGTGCAGCAAGGAAAGGCGTTAGCCAGGCAATTTTCTGGCCCACTTGGGCCACCGGCATCACTGATGGACCAAACGATTATCACGGTTTCTGGTGCAGCTGGGCAGGCAGAAATACCAATGCGTATGGTTTTTGCTATGGCTTCATTGGGGCTGATTCCAGATTTTGCTGCTCCAGCTTCTGTACCACGCTATTTGCGAGTTTCAACCGTTGGCAACTGGGTGCGGATCGATGCGCCTTTTGGTTCGGTCTACCGCAATGCAGGAAGTAGTCTATTGGGATTGGTGGTTTCCTAGTTTTAGACTTTAGGAACTATGGAAGCGCTGGCGGTGATTCACACCTCTACCCTCACCATTGATGGTGTCAGGGTGGGTTTGGTGACCTCGGCGGTTGATGGTGCCTCTGCTAATACTACTGTCCATAACATCGAACACAGTACCGATATTCGCGCATTGGTGATTGAAGAGTTTCTCCGATTATGGTCTATTCACGGTGAAACCGGCATGGTGTTGTATATTTCCGATGCCATAGTGCGCAGGTTATTACAGGAAGATCCCGAACGTTTTCCTAGGTTGCAGCTGCGTAGTGTGGTGGTTGGGGATGGGTTGCGCCGTGCGTGGGTACTGTGTCAAAAAGCCCACTCGGCAAAAACCAATGAGCTACAACCAGAACGCAAACTGCAGTCACCACCAACTGAGAACAAACCCCGTCGAATTGTGGTCGCCACCGACGCTTCCATGCAAAATCGCCACACATTAGCTGGTATTTCCGCGGTGACTACTCGGGGTGAGATCAAAATGGAAACCATCACGGCACCAAATATTTCAGAAGGGGAAGCCGCAGCAATTGCGTTAGCGCTTGATACTTGGGGTGGGCATAATCAGGACCTCGATATCATCACCGACAACAAGCACATATTCTATGTGTTGAATTCGTTGACATACCCGCTACCTAATCGCAATCCTAAAAGCCATATTGTCCGGGCGCGGTTGTTAACGGAAAAACTACGGCGTTCAGAATTATCCATCAAAGTTCATTGGGTGCGTGGCCATTGCGACCATCCACTGCATTCCTTGGCTGACCGGGCGGCGGTGATCGCAAGACGCAGTGCTCAATGGCAGCAAACCGCCGCCAAACGTACTTTTGCGCGACGGTTACAGGCAGAACTTGATGATTTATTAGCGCAGGTTGCTGACGTTAGTTCGTTTCTCCTGACGCGCCGGGAGCGTTAATTAGCATATACGCCACTTTTTGCATGTGTTGACGCATTGCTTGTCGATAGGGCAGGGGCAAGGTCGTTTCATCAACCTCATCAATGGCATTGTCCATTAATTCCAACCACCGTTGTGCTTCAGCTTCGCCAATACGAAATGGTGCGTGCCGCATTCGTAACCGCGGGTGGCCGCGGTTGTCGCTGAAGGTGGTTGGTCCACCCCAGTATTGGATTAAAAACCACCGGAGCCGATTTTCGGCGCCTTCCCAATCATCCACAGGGTACATGGGGCCAATCAGGTCATCTTCTCGTACCTGTTGGTAAAACCGGTGAACCACCGTATTAAAAGTTTCCTCACCACCGACCGCGGCGAAAAATGAGTCAGCAGACTGTGTCGAATCGTGCATGGAAATTATCATACTTCCGGTGTAACTGGAGTCAGGCTAGTTGCACGTGGAGTTGGAATCCCTGCTTCGGTTAGAGCTGCCATTAATGCTGCGGCAATATGACGCTGTACTTCCCATTGTTTATTCGGCAACGTCTTCACGCGCGTGCGGATCATCATATGATCGACTGCCACGGTATTGATACCATCAATGATGGGATCGTCGAGCAACAGATCGGAAATCGACTCGCAGGCTTCTTTCGTTGCCTCGGTGACGACGTCGATTGCGTCCTGAGCACTAGCGGTCAAACTAACGGGAGTGTTGATAATTGCCATTGCGTAATCTTGGCTGAAATTACCCACCCGCAGGATTTCGCCATTGCGGACAAACCACAAGGTGCCATTGATGTCGCGCACGGTGGTTAGGCGGAGTGAAACATCCTCGACCACTCCGGTGGCTTCGCCAATGTCGATGGTATCGCCCACCCCGTATTGGTCTTCGATCAGCATGAAAATGCCACTGAGGAAATCCTTGACTAGGCTCTGGGCGCCGAAACCCAAAGCCACACCAACCACTCCAGCTGAGGCAATCAAAGGGGCAACATTGACCCCTAAGGTGCCCAAGATGGATAGACTCGCCCAGACCCAAATGAATACGGATACTGCACTTCGGGCTACCACCGCTAAGGTTCGTACCCGCGCTTGCCGACGCATCTCCTTGGTTGCAGCCATTGCATCTGGTTCATCGCGGCGGCCCAAAGGCAATTTAGCCCAGTGGTTTTTGATATTGATGTCAGCTGCTTTATTGATGAGTTTGCGCAGTATCCAATGTAAAACCAATGCTGAGAATAGCGTCAGACAGACCTCGATTGGTTTTTCCACCAACCAATCCTCAATGGCAGGATTGGAAATAAAACGATTCCATAGCTCAGTCACACAAAAAGGGTACCCCGGTGAATAATATTCATGTCGGATTGACAAGAGACGCTGGTAATTTTGTCTTGGCCGCGGCAAGCAGCACCACTGGTTTCAGCAAAGCACAAAGGTTCGCTTACTATCGCGGGAGAGATTATGACCTGATGAACATAGCATTAAGGAATTTGACATGAGCCACGAAAACCCCGGATTTGCAACCGCAAGCATCCACGCAGGGTATGAACCTGACTCCCTGTACGGGTCCATTAACACCCCCATCTATGCCTCAACTACCTTCGCACAAAACGGCTTGAATGAACTACGAGGTGGCTACGAATACACCCGGTGTGGCAACCCCACCATTGCCGCCCTAGAAAAAACCGTCGCCTCCTTAGAAGGCGCTCAGTTCGGCCGGGCTTTTGCTTCCGGGATGGCCGCCACCGATGTACTGCTCCGCTGCCTACTCAAACCCGGTGATCACCTCATCTTTGGACACGACGCTTATGGCGGAACCTATCGGCTGATCGACACCATTTTCGGCCCCTGGGGCGTGGAATTTAGTGTGGTTGACACCACCAAACCTGAAGAGGTCAAAGCCGCACTCAAACCCAATACCAAACTAGTCTGGCTCGAAACCCCCTCCAACCCCGCACTTGCCATCACCGACATTGCGGCGATCGCTGAATTTACCTCCACAACTAACACCCACCTGATCGTGGATAACACCTTCGCCTCGCCCTATTTACAAAATCCACTAGCACTCGGAGCCGACCATGTGCTGCACTCCACCACCAAATACCTTGGTGGGCATTCCGATGTGATTGGGGGCGTGGTTGTGACCAATTCCGCGGAATTAGATGAAGCATTGCTCTTCCTCCAAGGTGGAGCCGGTGCAATCCCATCAGTCTTCGATGCTTACCTCACTGCCCGCGGGATCAAAACACTCGCAGTTCGGATGGATCGCCACTGCGATAATGCTGAAGCTGTTGCAGCCCACCTAGCAGCCAGCGACAAAGTCACAGAGGTACTCTACCCCGGCTTGACTACCCACCCAGGTCACGAGATCGCCGCCAAGCAAATGCGCCGGTTTGGCGGCATGATTTCGGTACGCTTCCACTCCGAGGAAGCCGCCCGCACCTTCTGCCTTTCCACCAAACTCATCTGTTTAGCAGAATCTCTCGGCGGGGTTGAATCCCTGCTAGAACATCCAGCCACCATGACCCACCAATCAGTCACCGGTTCCACCCTAGAAGTGCCTCGTGATTTGGTACGCATCTCAGTAGGAATCGAAGACATTGCGGACCTCATAGCTGATGTCGATCAAGCACTCGCAGCCATCTAAGATGCCCACCCGCACCGAGACACTGCAACGACGAGTCCGGCTGATTGTTGCCTGCACCATTGCATACAACCTCATTGAAGCGATTGTGGCCTTAAGCGCTGGTTCCCTTGCCTCCTCAGGTGCCCTGATCGGGTTCGGGCTGGACTCCACCATTGAAGTCACCTCTGCACTGGCAGTCGCCTGGCAATTCAGCAGAACCAATCCAGAACGCTACGAAGCTATCACCTTAAAAATAGTTGCGCTCGCCTTCTTCGCCCTTGCAGCCTTTGTGAGCGTTGATTCGGTACTGGCACTAGTGAGCCAAGAAGTACCTGATAGCAGTGCCATTGGCATTGGGCTGGCACTTGCCAGCATTATCATCATGCCCCTAGCTAGCTTTTTAGAGCGGCGCGCCGGGAAAGAACTGGGGTCGGCTGCGGTTATTGCTGATTCCAAACAAACTCTCGTGTGTGCTTGGTTGTCAGTAGCACTATTAGTCGGTTTGGTTCTCAATGCCTTGGTGGGCTGGTGGTGGGCTGATCCGGTGGCAGCCTTAGTCATTGCCGCACTGGCCTTCCGAGAAGGAAAAGAAGCATGGGAAGGCGATGCGTGCGCCTTGTCCACCGGTCGTGCCTTAGAAGGCGCGCCCGGGGATGACGATTGCTGCGCCAACGATTGTTGTTCTTAGGCGGCGTCGAAGACGCGGTTGGTTAATGCCCGCTCGATTCGTGCCGCTCCCTCGGAAGCGATCCGGCGCAGACCAGCTGGTAGCTTTTCATCATTAAGAAATGCTTCTGTAGCATCTACTGTTTCTTGTTTAATGGCCCAACTGGGGTAGATCCCAGTCAGTATGGTAGTAGCGGTACTGGAGTCCAGTTTTGCCCACAAATCGGCGGCTTGTTCAAAAAACTCCTGCTCAATACCTGCCAAAACTGGGGCGGCACCAACAAAATTCAGCCCTTCCAGCTTATTGCGGATCACGAGATTACCTAGCTCGGAGGGGTTTTCGACAAGCTCGGTGAGCACAGCCTGCTTATTATCTGCGGTCGGAACCGCAGCCCGGGCCTTGATGGCGGCATTGTGACCGGTGGAAGTCTTATCAACCTCCAATAGTGTAGCAATTTCGGTTTCTACCGCATCACCTGCTACTAGCCCAGCGGCAATAAGTGCGGTAAGGGCTTTCCACCGCAGTTGATTATCCACCACTAACTCTGCTACCGGTGCGGTACCAGTGAGTAATTCAGTGACGAACTCGGCATGATCGGTACCGATGGGGGTTTCTAACAGCTTTTGCACAAAAGCTAGCTGCTTATCAGAGCCAGCTTCAGCACTGCGGGCTGCGGCAAGGAAGGCGTCGGCAAGTAGGGTATTGCCTTCTGATTGAGCCCAATCGGGGTCGGCATAGCTAGTCAGTGCAGCTACTGCTTGGCTGAGGATTCGTTCCAGCACCGCGATTTCGGTTTCGGCAGCAGCGCCTTGGCACACCAGCTCAATGAAATCACGGGCTTTTAGCTCAGCATTGCGGGTCATCTCCCAGGCAGCAGACCAGCATAAGCTTCGAGCCATGGGGTCAGCAATCTTTGCAATATGGGCTTTGAGGAAATCCACCGATTCCGGATCAAGTTTCATCAGGCAGTAGGTCAGGTCATCATCATTGACCAATACCAAGTCAGCTTTTGGCTTGCCAACTAGCTCTGGTATTTCGGTGAGCTCACCATCGATGTCAAGCTCGATGCGATCGGTGCGGGTGACGCGGTCGTCGTCAAGTGAGTACAGGCCCACGGCAATCCGGTGGGTGCGCAATTCCCCAGCACCTGGGGTGGCGCCGAATTGTAGCACCGCAAATTCGGAATACTTGCCATCTTCGACTGTGAACTCGGGGGAGAGGTCATTAATGCCGGTAGTCTTAAGCCACTGATCTGCCCAATGAGACAGATCCTTGCCTGAGGCCTCTGCCAATGCGGCGAGTAGATCATCGAAGGTAGCATTGCCCCAAGCATGGGTAGCAAAATGCTGACGCACTCCTGCAAAGAACTCTTCACGACCAACATAAGCTTGCAATTGCTTGAGGATCGATGCGCCCTTAGCATAGGTAATACCATCGAAATTTTGCTCTACAGTTTCGATGTCAGAAGCATCAGTGGACACTGGATGCGTAGAAGGTAGCTGGTCTTGCTGGTAAGCCCAGGACTTTTCAATATTGGCGAAGGTCACCCACGCAGTGTCGTACTCAGTCACCTCGGCTTGGGAAACTACTGCACCCCACGTAGCAAAGGACTCATTAAGCCACAGATCATCCCACCACTTCATGGTCACAAGATCACCAAACCACATGTGGGCCATCTCGTGCAGAATGGTTTCACACCGCCGCTCATAGTGATAGCGGGTGTTCTTGCCAGTGAATACGTACTCGTCCCGGAACGTGACTGCACCAGCGTTTTCCATTGCCCCTGCATTGAATTCTGGCACAAACAGCTGGTCGTATTTGTCAAAGGGGTACGCCATGCCGAAATGTGCATGATAAAAATCAAAACCCTGCTTGGTTTCGGCAAACAACCGCTCGGTATCCATGTGCTCAGCGAGTGACTTGCGGCAGAATAACCCAAGCGGAATTTCTAGCTCGGTTGGTTCAGAGTCGGGGGTTTCTTTGTGGTGGGTTAGTTCACCTTTCCAGACGTCTTGGGCATAGACATACGGACCAGCACAAATCGCCAGCAGATAGGTGGATAACTTATAAGGGATACGGCATTGCACAGTGGTACCACGGCGCTGTTCCGCGGTATTCATAATCACCTCCCACTCCTTGGGGGCGGTGATATGTAGCGAATAGGTAGCCTTTAAGTCAGGCTGGTCAAAACACGCAAACACCTGCTTGGCATCGGCGGTTTCAAACTGGGTGTAGAAATACACCTCGCCATCGATGGGATCAACAAACCGGTGTAAGCCTTGACCAGTATTGGAGTAATCACAGGTAGCCACCACTTCCAAAGTGTGCTCACCAACTGGTAGTCCCAGCAAGGGCAATCCTTTTTCTGGTAGATAGCGATCATTAGTCAGGCAGTCGGCCGTAATGTCCACACCATCAAGGGTGACAGATTCCAGATCCCGAGCGATCAGATCGATAAAAGTGTCGCCAGTCTCCACCACAGTGAAGGTAACCACAGTGGTGGACGGAAAAGTGGTCTCCGAAGCAGTGAGGTCCAAGGTGATGTCGTAATTGACATCACCGATCATGCGAGATCGAATCTCAGCTTCGACGCGAGTTAAATTTGTGGAGGTCATGATGCTTTTTTAACTTTCATTGATGTGAATTTTTTCTTAAGGGCGCTACAGTGGTGGCTGATAACCCGCAAAATACTTTACATCTCACCTGATAGAAAGGGATTGTCATGACTGAGAAAGTGTCGTTTTGGTTTGATGTATCTTGCCCGTTTGCATGGCAGACCTCCCGCTGGATTAAAGAAGTAGAAAAAGTTCGCGACATCTCTGTGACATGGATTCCCATGAGCCTGTCAGTATTGAATGAAGGTCGCGACCTCGACCCAGATTATATGGACAAAATGAAGGCTAACTGGGGTCCGGCGCGAGTATTCGCAGTTGTTGCCGATAAAGAACCAGAGAAGGTGGACGAACTCTACACCATTCTTGGCACCAAAATTCACCCTGGCGGACAGGGCGGAAAACAAGGTTACGGCGCCTATAATGACCTCATCGTCGCAGCACTTGCCGACGCCAACCTCGACCCCAGTTACGCAACGGTCGCAGACACCGAGGATGTAGATGCGAAACTGCGTGAGTTCCATGCATCAGCAATGGCAGAAGTTGGTGATGAGGTAGGTACCCCCGTGATTAAATTGGGTGAGACCGCCTTTTTCGGTCCAGTGATTACAAGGGTTCCAGCAGGGGAGGAAGCTGGCAAACTTTTCGACGCCGCAGTGGAATTAGCTTCCTACCCGTATTTCTTTGAGATCAAACGGTCTCGGACGGAATCACCACAGGTCTAGTCGTTACAAGCAATACCGTCGTTGTTACGATCAAGATCTGGGTTGAAACGGGCATGGTCACTGGTTATGGTCGCCATGCCATCAGCTTTAATCTCTTCGCAGGTTTTGTAGGCAGGTTCTTCCGCAAAGAACACTGCCCAGACCACAAGTAAACCAATCATGCAGGGGGCAACCATTGACCACCGGCGTTTGATTGGCTTTGGTGGGCCAAGATCAATCAAAGCCTCAGCGATTTCTGGATCGGTATCTTTAAGCTGCTCTCTTAGCGTTTCGTTGGTTTTTCGGTTTTCCTCATAGTCGGCAAAAGCACGGGTGTCTTTTCGCTGGCAGTATAACCACCAAGCACCAGGGAAAATGATGGCGAAGACGACAAGCAGGAATCCGAAGTCTCTGGTATCAATGACGGCTGGTAGGAAAATAAGTCCTATGGCAATAGCGATCCATGACAAGATGGGCTGAATTATGGGTCGTTTCATAGTGTGATTATCGCAACATTTATGGTGGCGGCACAGTGGTGGGGGTATGGGGGTAATGCTGTCCGCTACACTTTTAGGCTATGCGAGTTTATCTGGGTGCGGACCACGCTGGGTTCGATGTGAAAAATGTCATTAAACAACACTTGACCAGCCAAGGCCATGAGGTAGTGGATTGCGGCGCCTTCGTATACGACGCTGAGGATGACTACCCAGCTTTCTGCATTGCTGCTGCTATTAAGGTAGCCAATGATCCAGGTTCACTTGGTATTGTGCTGGGTGGTTCTGGCAATGGTGAGCAGATTGCTGCCAATAAAGTCAAAGGGATTCGCTGTGCCTTGGCATGGTCAGTAGAGACAGCACAGTTAGCCCGAGAGCATAATAATGCCAATATGATCGGGCTGGGTGGCCGGATGCACAGTGAAGAAGAGACGCTGGCGATTGTTGATGCCTTCTTGACTCAGCCGTGGAGCGAGGCAGTGCGTCACCAGCGTCGGATTGACACGCTCATGGAATTTGAGCAGACCGGGGTAGCCCCTGAGGTACCCCAGTCTTAGAGGCTTAGAGATCAAAACCTCCGAAGTCACCACCGTCGCCACCGAAGAAGCCACCATCACCAAAAAGGTTGTCAAAAAAGCCGCCTTCTTCGCCACCAGCTCCAGCATCAATATCACCGCTGTCGGTGCCTAGCTCACCAAGATCAGTGCCACCTTCTGGGATACCCGATTCGAAGGCGGCAGCGGTGGGTACATAGGCCATGCCCGAAAACAGCATGGAGAACATGGTTACCGATGCAGCGGCCCAAATACCAGTACGTAGTGCGGATGCCCACCATGGTTCGGAATACCAGCCAGCGGGGACTGGTCGGCCTGCGACGGTGCCACCGGGGTAGTAATTGGGGGTTTCGGGGGTAGCAGTTGGTGATGCGGTTACTTCTCGGCCTTCGAACTCAATGGTGCGGGTCTCAGAGACCTGACCAGCTTGTCGCTGTCCCTCCAATGGGGGCAGTTTCGGACCAGCAGGTAGTCCCATGATTTCGCGTGCAGCGTTCATGTAGTACAAGCCTTCCAGCGCAGATTCACGGGCCAACTTGGCCTGCTGCACTGTGGTTGCTGAGGCGATCTCAGAAGCAGCCGCATTATAACGTTCCGAGGCATCAGCAATGGCCTGAGTGGAAGCAGCATCGGTGCCTGCAAGTGTGAGTACTTGGGAACCAAGCCGCTCGTTCCACCTACGAGCTTCAGCGATGGCGTCGCCAAGCTCCTCTTCTTGTTTCTTCTTGCGTCGCTGTTGCCCAGATCGATTGATGGCAAAGACCACTCCCCCCACAATGAGGGCGATGAGAAGTAGAGTTCCCACTAGTTTGTTCCTTCCCGTTTGTTAGTTTTTATTGCTAGTTTTAGCTTCATACTGCTTAACGGGGGTGTTGGGGGAAAAGTTCCATGTAGGAAAAGATGGTGTGATTCAGCTGAAGAAAAAGAGAAGTTAAACACTCATACTGCCAGTGGGTTCGGTTGCGGCAGTCTAATATTCAAACCAAAACCTGATAAAACTTAGAATAAAATAAAATTTATGCCTCAGTAATTTAGGGCAAGTTTTTCTATTTGTTAAGATTTCTCTCACTTAAGTTTTAAGGGGAAAGTAATAGAAAAGGTGATGGGTTTCCCCATCACCTTATAGATGCTCATTTAGTGTCGGTCAGTCTTCTTTTTTGGCGGCCTTGCGCTCTTCGGTCCATTTCTTGATGTCGTCAGAGTCCCAAAGGGTCAGTCCATGATGTTTTGCAACAGGTACAGGGGCACGGCCACGTCCTGCGTAGCTGGTGAAAGTTCCACGGGCAGTTCCAGAGAAAGTTGCACACTCAATCGCAGTCCAAAGTTCGCGACCGGTGTCGGCGTCAATAATTGTCGGTTTCATGTTTTAAATGTTAACTCAAAAAGCAGAAACGGTGCAAACTTTATTTCGAAAAAGTTTGACAAAAGTTGCAAACTGTTAACCCGTGATAAGACCACAAAGTTCAATTAGGGGTTTCAAATGAACACAAATTAATATGGACAGACGTGAATACATGCCGTTAATTACGTCAAAACTAGAAATTGAACGATTTTCAAAGTGGGGCGCCAAAAACAGTTGCAAACTTCGATTTGTTTCAGGGGGTAGTAGTCCACTACTGTTGGGGTGCAGCGCCGCATGGTGGTGACAGGGGAACGTCGTATAGTGGCTAATACCTCAGCCTTCCAAGCTGAAGACGCGGGTTCGATTCCCGTCGTTCCCTCCAAACAATAAGACCCAAGAGGTAAGTTCTCCTCTTGGGTCTTAACTATTTCGCCCTCACCAATTGGGTGGGGTCCAAGTTAGGTTCCTGACCTGCCGATTAGGTAAAATGCGGGGTTCGTGGCAAGATACCTCCTGTCGTTTTAAACGTCATAACGGGACGTGGCGCAGTTTGGTAGCGCACCTGCTTTGGGAGCAGGGGGTCGCAGGTTCAAATCCTGTCGTCCCGACAATAACCCCCGAGGAGCATGAAAATTTGATGCACCTCGGGGGTTTTCAGCCAGTATCACCCCAAACAAACAGGAGAATTGCTCGTGAAAAGTTCCGTCGAGAAGTTGAACGATACCCGAGTCAAACTGACCGTGGAGGTTCCGTTCGAGGAACTGACTAACGAAGTCGATCAAGCTTACAAAGCAATTGCCGCTCAGGTTTCTATCCCTGGTTTCCGCAAAGGCAAAGCACCACGCAAGCTTATCGACGCCCGCTTCGGCCGTGGCCCCATCCTAGAGCAGGTTGTCAATGACATGCTGCCAAGTAAGTATCAGGCCGCCATTACCGAACAAGACCTGAATGTCTTGGGCCAGCCAAATATTGAGATCACCAAGTTGGAAGACAATGAACTGGTGGAATTCACCGCTGAGGTTGATGTTCGCCCAGATTTTGACCTGCCCAACTTCGAAGAGATCTCCGTCACGGTTGACGCTTTGAGTGTTTCTGATGCTGACATTGATGCAGAAATTGACCGACTGCGGGAACGGTTCTCAGAGCTTAGCCCCATCGAGCGGCCACTAGCCGAGGGGGATCTCTCGGTTATTGACATCACTGCCGAGATTGATGGTGAGAAGATCGAAGAAGCCACTGCAGAGGGGCTTAGCTATATCCTTGGCGCCAATGATTTCATTGACGGACTGGATGACGCACTCACTGGTCTGAAGGAAGGTGAGTCTGTGGACTTCCAGACCACCTTGAACACTGGTGACCACGCTGGCGAGGAAGCCACCGTCACAGTCGTCGTCGCGCAAGCAAAAGAGCGTGTTCTGCCGGAGCTGAATGAAGAGTTCGTGCAGCTGGCTTCCGAGTTCGACACTGTTGAAGAACTGCGGGAGTCCATCGTGGAGCAGCTAAACAACCAAGCTAAGGGCAATCAGGCTGCCGCTATCCGTGATGCTGTGCTGGACAAAGCCTTGGAGCTGACTCCTTTCCCGCTACCTGAGGCAGTAGTGGAGGATCAGGCTCACAATGCATTACACCAGACCTTCGGCGAGCTGGCACACAATGAGGCTGTGATTGAGGACTTCCTCAAGACCCAAAACTCTTCCTTGGAGCAGTTCAAGGCAGAGGCAAAAGAAAACGCCGTATCCAGTGTGCGCAGCCAGCTATTCCTTGATGCGCTGGTAGATCAGGAAAAGCCAGAGGTTTCCCAGCAGGAGCTGACCGATCACATCCTGTTCACGTCTCGCAGCTATGGCATCGAACCGCAAGAGCTGATGGCCCAGTTGCAAGACCCAAGCCAATTGGCAGCCCTGTATTCCGACATTGCTCGGGGCAAGGCCTTGGCGAATGCTATTTGCCGGGTTACCGTGACCGATCATGATGGTAACGCTATTGATGCCACTGAGTACTTCGGTGCAGATACTGAGACCACCGACCCTGAGTCCGAGGAAAACAACGAAGCTGCAGAGTAGTAGCTACTCAGCTTGACGCTGAATGCCCAGCAGATAAGCTGGGCATTTGTTGTATCTAGCCGACTCAGACGCTGTGAGCGAACAAGCGCTATTTTCTGCCGCAGGCAGTGTTATGGTGGACACCGTCAAATAAGAACATTAAAAGGAGTGTTTTATGACTGACCCTTTGAAGATGTCAGGTTCTTCCTCAGGCTTGAACCTGAGTGATTCCGTCTATGAGCGACTGTTACGGGAACGAATCATTTTCCTCGGCACCCAGGTTGATGATGAAATCGCTAATAAGCTTTGTGCTCAGATCCTGCTGCTGTCAGCAGAGGATCCCACCCGGGACATTTCTTTGTACATTAATTCCCCCGGTGGTTCCATCACCGCGGGCATGGCTATTTACGACACCATGATGTACTCCCCATGCGATATCGCCACCTATGGTATGGGACTTGCTGCATCTATGGGGCAGTTCCTACTTTCCGGCGGTACCAAAGGTAAGCGTTTCGCGTTGCCACATGCGCGGATCATGATGCACCAGCCCTCTGCGGGTGTTGGTGGCACTGCCGCAGATATCGCTATTCAGGCTGAGCAGTTCGCTCAGACCAAGCGAGAGATGGCGGAGCTCATCGCCGAGCACACCGGGCAGACCTATGAACAGATCGAGAAGGATTCCGATCGCGACCGTTGGTTCACCGCCCAAGAGGCTAAGGAATACGGTTTCGTCGATCATGTGATTACCTCGGCAAATACCCCAATTTCCAATTAATTAGGCACGTAGATACTTAGGAGCAATACACAATGACAAACGGGATGCAGATGCCCCAGGCACGCTACGTGCTGCCTTCATTCATTGAACAAACCGCCTATGGCACTAAGGAAACCAGCCCCTATGCCAAGCTGTTTGAAGAGCGGATTATCTTCTTAGGCACGCAGGTGGATGATACTTCTGCTAATGACATCATGGCCCAACTTTTGGTGTTGGAAGGGCTAGACCCAGATCGGGAGATCACCATGTATATTAACTCCCCAGGTGGTTCCTTCACCTCGCTAATGGCCATTTATGACACCATGCAATATGTCCGCCCAGATGTGCGTACCGTGTGCCTAGGCCAAGCGGCCTCAGCGGCGGCAGTGCTATTGGCAGCTGGTGCTCCCGGCAAGCGCGCCGCGCTTCCTAATGCGCGAGTGCTGATTCACCAGCCTGCCACTGAGGGAGCTCGGGGTCAGGTCTCGGACTTGGAGATTCAAGCCAAAGAAATCCAGCGGATGCGCACGCTGATGGAGGAGACCTTGTCGCGGCACACTGGCAAGTCTGCCGAACAGATTCGCATTGACACCGACCGGGATAAGATCCTCACCGCAGCAGAAGCGCAAGAGTACGGCATCATTGACCAAGTCTTTGATTACCGTAAGCTCAATACGTAATACATAGCGTATGTCCACGCATTCTCCCTAGTGAGAGGGCGTGGATTTGCTATTTAAAATTCATCAGTTTCAGCGCAACATATAGACCCCTTTGGGTGCTAGTCTTGTGTGGGTAAACCGCAAATGGCAACTGTTGCGCAAAAAGTCTCGTTGCTTTAAAAACTAAGAAAGAAAAAACGACCTTCTATGGCACGCACTCAAGAATCTGCTGACCTGCTCAAGTGCTCTTTCTGTGGCAAAAGCCAGAAACAAGTAAAGAAGCTCATTGCAGGCGGTGGTGTTTACATTTGTGATGAATGCATCGAACTGTGCAACGAGATTATCGAAGAGGAACTAGGTACCGCACAGGCAATTACCCAAGAAGAGGGGAATCGGCTGCCGCATCCTTCCGAGATCTCGGCTTTTTTGGACAAATACGTTATTGGCCAACAAGAGGCGAAACGTATCTTGTCAGTAGCGGTTTACAATCACTACAAACGAGTGCGTGCCGAGGAAGCTCGCAGCTTAAACACTCGAAAGAACAAAGAAGAGGAAACAGAACTACAAAAGTCCAATATCCTCATGCTCGGCCCAACGGGCTCTGGAAAAACCTATCTCGCGCAAACCCTCGCCAAGCTGCTTGATGTCCCTTTCGCCATTGCCGATGCCACCTCGCTGACCGAAGCTGGTTATGTTGGTGAAGATGTAGAGAACATCCTATTGAAGTTGCTCCAGGCAGCCGATTTTGATGTGCAACGGGCCCAACGAGGGATCATTTATGTTGATGAGGTTGACAAGATTTCCCGCAAATCTGAAAACCCCTCGATTACCCGCGATGTTTCAGGCGAGGGTGTGCAGCAAGCCCTATTGAAGATCTTGGAGGGCACTGTTGCATCGATTCCGCCACAGGGTGGCCGTAAACATCCGAACCAGGATTTCATCCAGCTAGACACCTCCAATATTTTGTTCATTGTGGCAGGCGCCTTTGCTGGTTTGGAAAAGGTCATTGAAGATCGTTGTGGCAAGAAAGGCCTTGGGTTTGGTTCTGAGATTCGTTCAGCTGAGGAACGCGATAGCGTCGATATTTTCAAAGACGTGCGCCCTGAAGACCTTGTCAAATTTGGTTTGATCCCAGAATTTATTGGCCGATTGCCGATCGTGGCTACTGTAAGCAATCTCGATCGGCAGTCTTTGGTTCAGGTGCTGACTGAGCCTAAGAATTCATTGGTTAAGCAGTACAAGCGGCTGTTGGAGATGGATTCGGTGCAATTGGAATTTACCAATGAAGCACTAGATGTCATTGCTGACTTGGCACTGGAACGTGGCACAGGTGCACGCGGACTGCGGGCGATCATGGAAGAAATCCTAGTACCAGTCATGTATGACATCCCGGACCGGCAAGATGTCGGTTTAGTGCTGGTTACCGCCGAGGCTGCCCGCGGCGATGCCCTGCCTCAATTGATCCACCGAGATGCTATGGAACAGTCGGCTTAACCAAACATGTCTGGCGAGACCTCATAGGTCGAGTCAGTGTCTTCCTCGATTGCATCGTTGGTAGCGATCGTCGATAAGTAGGAGATTTGGGGACTGTTTTTCAGATTTGAGGTCAAAAACGCTACCACAGCGTCAACTGCCATTCGAGCCATGCCAGCGGTGTTTTCCTCATCCATCATGTCCACCCCATACAAATTGATGGTGGTTTTGTGCATGGTGATTCGGAAAATTGCCACGGAAGTAATCAAGGTGAACACGTCCTGAGCAGAAATACCAGGACGGAATGCACCTGCGTCTTGGCCAAGCATGAGCAGTTTATCCAGTTGCAGGGTTACCGATGATTGATCCGCAATGGGCTGTGATTCTGCGACATGGGCATACTGCATGAGATTTTCTACCACCAGCAGGCGCACCGCATCGGGGTAGGCAACATAATGTCGAAATACAGCTTCCACGATCTTTTTGACGCCATCGACAGGTATCCCAGAATCGAGTTCCATTTCGGCAACGGCAGGTCGCAGCTTCGAAACTGCCAGTTGCAGGCATCGGAAATATAGACCTTTTTTATCACCAAAGTGGTAATGAATCATACGTTTCGACATGCCCGATTCCTGGGCAATGGCTTCAAGCCGGGCTTCGGCGAATCCGAGTTCAGCAAAGTGTTTCAGTGCGACGTCTAAAACTACCTCTTGCGTCACTTCAACGGAACTCCCCAGCGCCTCGGAATGCCCATAGACGGGCGCGAGTGTGCTTTCGTTTGTCTCCGCCACTGTAAATCTCCTTGATGAAAGTACTGCTTAAAATCGAGAATTGAAGGCTTCGATTCTCGATGATCGGTGTCGAAGGAGCCTCCTAAACCCAACATAACCACTTTTCCTCTTGCTTTTGGTTTAGGAAACTAGAAACTCGCATATGGGCAGGAAAAACCAAGAGAACGGGGGTAACCTATGGGGTTGAGGTCAGACAAATCAGGGGTGTGGAGCGTCTAAAATGTTTGATTTGGGGCAAGGGCGGATACTTTTGTGATGAATCTCTTAGCGGCTAGAGAAGGGAAGATTCTGGATCTGAAACTACCTTCAGCCTTACAAATGGGTAGGCTGTTGGGAGGTGTTGAACGCTTACATTACCCATGATCTGGCTGTCATATCCATCTCAGCGTGATACGAAGGTGGCAGGCGTTACCCCAACAACATTGTCGAATCTTGAATTTGAAGGAGACTTCATGACCCAGTCTGTTAAGAAGGTTGCTGTCACTGGTGCTGCCGGTCAGATCGCATACTCACTGTTGTGGCGTATTGCTAATGGCGATGTCTATGGCAAAGACACCCCAATTGAGCTTCAGTTGCTGGAGATTCCAGCTGCCATTTCCGGTGCTGAGGGTGTGGCAATGGAGCTTAATGACTCCGCTTTCCCACTGCTGAAGAATATCGTGGTCACTGATAAAGCTGAAGAAGCATTTGATGGCACCAATGCTGCTTTCCTAGTTGGCGCTAAGCCGCGTGGTAAGGGTGAGGAGCGCTCTGATCTGCTCGCAGCAAACGGCAAGATTTTCGGCCCCCAGGGCAAGGCTATCAACGATCATGCAGCTGATGATGTTCGGGTGCTTGTGGTTGGTAACCCAGCTAATACCAATGCGCTGATCGCTATGCATGCCGCCCCAGATGTACCTAATGATCGCTTCAATGCCATGATGCGTCTTGACCACAACCGGGCTATTTCCCAGCTATCGGAAAAGCTGGGACGCGACAAGAATGATCTCGCCCAGCTCGTGGTGTGGGGTAATCACTCCGCCACCCAGTTCCCTGACCTTGCTTTTGCCACCATTGGAGGAGAGAAGGTTATCGACCTAGTCGATCACAACTGGTATGTGGATGAGTTCATTCCACGAGTAGCCAAGCGTGGTGCAGAGATCATTGAAGTGCGTGGTAAGTCGTCCGCTGCATCTGCTGCATCCTCTGCTATTGACCATATGCACGATTGGATCAATGGCACCGATCAGTGGGCTTCTGCTGCTATTCCATCTACGGGGGCTTATGACATTCCAGAGGGCATCATTATTGGTTTGCCCACCATCTCCAAGGGTGGCGCATGGGAAGTTGTCGAAGGTCTAGAGCTTAATGACTTCCAGAAGGCTCGGATTGCAGCCAATGTTGAGGAGCTACAAGAAGAGCGTGCAGCAGTTGCTGATCTGCTTTCATAATTAGTCTAGCGCCCGCTTTGAGGGTGGGCGCTAGGAACAAGAGGAACCCCAGCGCTTAGCGCTGGGGTTTTGTCGGTTGGTTCGGACATGCTCAAGCCTGAACTTAAGTAGTCATCATACCTCATACTGAATAAAAATGAATAATTAGCAGGTGAGGCTGGGATTTGCTCAGGCGATGCTGCCAAAAATTATGGGTGGAATCGATAGGAAGATAGGTAGTACGCCGGATGTGACGGAATCGGGGGTGGTGATGATCGCCTCCGCATTGGGGAGGGGAATATGAATGTCTGCAGTGAGAAATGGTAGTACGCTCATGTCTGCGGATGGTAGCACGATAAGTTATAGTTAACAATTTATGAGATTAGCCTTGAAAAAATCGGCAAAAGTCGGAAAATAGGCTGAACCTTTGCTAAATATTGCCTAACAATATCTATTTATTGCTATAGCGGGATCATCTATCCACATCAGACACTGGGTGACTGATACCCAGGTTGGGGGTTGCCACGGATACCTTGGCGCGCGGGCTAGGATTGGTTCGCAGAATTCAAAACAGCAGTTTGTCCCCTCAGTGCTACCAAGAACTAAAGTACTACCAGAAATTGCATGCAGATCAGTGCGGAATCCGCGTGCCTTGCTCAGGTGTGCGACTTGGGGCGTCGAAAAGCTGGCAATGATGGTTTCGCCGCGGCGGAGCACCCATTGTTGGTTGTGTATATAAGAAGGAAAAACTTTGATTTGGGCAAAGAAGGCCCATAGCAACACGAGCGAGTAGAGCGACAAAACTAAAAGAATTAGGCGGATAACAGGGCTTGGTACCAACAGGTCAACCGCGGCGATTTCGATAATCCCCGCGAGGCTCAGCATGGCGGGGATCTGTGCCCACCTGCGGTGACTGGTCATGGGGATGGCATTATGAGGGTAATCGGTGCGGCGACACAGCAGGAAATAGCAGGTCCGCCATGCGCGCAACTCTTGCCTTATGAGCTTTTTGATTGGGTGGTTCGGATCTTTCCGCAAGGCGATGATTACAAGTGCTGCTTCTATTACTAAGAAACTGGCTACGGCGACTGGGCCGGTGACCCAGCTGCGGTGCACCGCAATAGCTTCGAGTAGGGCTACTACCACCAAAAGAATCAGCGATAACCACCGTTTCATAGGTTTATCACTTCCATTAAGCGGACCAGTGCGTGGTTATAAGGGTGGGGGAGGGCGAAGTCGGTGGGGCGAATGTCCACCGATCCTGGTACGCAGGTGGCGGGCAGTCCTTTTAAGATCCCAGCAGGCACCAACTGCGCAATGTTGATTATTATTTCTTCGAATTCTGGCGAAGTGGGCTGTAGCGTAGCCATGTGCTGCCATAGTTGTGCGGCACTGGCAGTAGCTTCGGCTACGCTTGGGTCGCTTAGATTGTGCGACAGTTGTTGCCATGTGGCATCAGTCGCTACTTTGCAAATTGCCATGAGGCCTAAAGCTTCAAGCTCATAGGTGATAAGGAACTGGGGAAGGCCCTGCCGTGCCAAGAACTCCTCCAGCTGTTGCATAAGAGACGCTGGTGGTGAGAGCTTATCGTGGCGCAGCCGCAGCAGGTTCTCCCGCTGTTGCTGTAGCTGAGCGATTTTTGTGTCGAGCTGGATCAGAGCACTATCAAAGTCCAGTTCGGAATTCACTTGTGCCAACGGTATTCCTGCACCAACTAATGCCCTAATGGTCAGAACCCGGATAAGATCAGAGATGTCATAGTCGCGATAGCCATTGCTCCTTCGTTCCGGTTCTGGCAAAACCCCAATTCGGTGATAGTGCCGAATGGCTCGCTCACTGCAACCAGCATGGTGTGCGATGGTGGAAATCATCATGGCTGTCACGCTAAACCATGTCGCTGCGATAAGGTCAACCCAGCCAACCCTAGCCAATTCCACCTGCAAAAACCCCGCGCTGTCCTGCAGTAATGGTGATGTGGACGGTGTTGCCTAAGATAGTGTGCATGGCTGAGACAAATCGTGCAGATAAATTACCAAAAAGTTGGGACCCAAGTGCGGTCGAAAGCAAGCTTTATCAAGGCTGGGTGGATAGTGGTTATTTCACTGCCGACCCAGAATCGCCCAAGCCAGCTTTTTCCATTGTTCTGCCACCACCGAATGTCACCGGGCAGCTACACATGGGACATGCGTTGGACCACAGCCAAATGGATGCCATTGCCCGGCGCAAGCGGATGCAAGGTTTCGAAGTCCTCTGGCTGCCAGGCATGGATCACGCTGGGATCGCCACCCAAACCAAAGTCGAAGCCAATCTGAAAAAGACCGAAGGTAAATCTCGCTGGGATTACGACCGTGACGAGTTTGTAGAAAAAGTCTGGGAATGGAAACGTGAGTTTGGCGGTGCCATTGGCACCCAAATGCGTGCCATTGGCGATTCTGTGGACTGGAGCAGAGAACGCTTCACACTTGACGACGGCCTGTCGCGTGCGGTTCAGACTTTCTTCAAACTCCTTTACGACCGTGGATGGATTTACCAAGCCAATCGGTTAGTCAACTGGTCACCTGTGCTAGAAACCGCAGTGTCTGACATTGAGGTGGTGTACAAGGATGTTGAAGGTGAATTGGTTTCCATCCGTTATGGTTCCTTAAAAGACGATGAACCACATGTTGTGGTGGCCACCACCCGGGTTGAAACCATGTTGGGTGACGTTGCGGTAGCTGTTCATCCTGATGATGATCGATACCGGGAGTTAGTAGGCGCCAAGCTACCGCACCCCTTCATTGAAGGCCGCGAATTGGTTGTGGTTGCCGATGATTATGTTGATCCCGAATTTGGAACCGGCGCGGTGAAAATTACTCCGGCGCACGATCCCAATGACTATGCCCTTGGTTTGCGGCATAACCTAGAGATGCCCACCATTATGGATGCGAAGGGGGTTATTGCTGATACTGGTACTCAGTTTGATGGCATGGATCGCTTTGTAGCTCGCGTGAAAGTCCGCGAAGCGCTGGCGGAGCAAGGCCGTATCGTTGCGGAAAAGCGTCCGTATATTCACTCTGTTGGCCACTCCGAGCGTTCTGGAGAGCCAGTGGAACCACGGCTTTCCTTACAGTGGTGGGTCAAGGTGGAAGAACTGGCTCGCATGGCTGGCGACAGCATTCGCGAAGGTGACACCAAGGTGCACCCACGTTCGGCCGAGCCGCGGTATTTCGAATGGGTCGATGACATGCACGACTGGTGTATTTCCCGTCAGTTGTGGTGGGGCCACCGAATTCCCATTTGGTATGGGCCTAATGGTGACGTTATTTGCGTTGGTCCAGATGAAGAACCACCAGCTGGCTATACCCAAGACCCTGATGTGCTCGACACATGGTTCTCCTCTGCGCTGTGGCCATTTTCCACGATGGGTTGGCCAGAGAAAACCCCAGAATTAGAGAAGTTCTATCCCACTTCGGTACTGGTCACTGGCTATGACATCCTATTTTTCTGGGTGGCGCGCATGATGATGGCTGCCACCTTTGCCAGCGTAGAAACCCCTGAGGTACTTGGCAAGGGGGAAAGCGGTCGGCCGCAGATCCCATTTAAGGATCTATTTCTTCATGGTCTGGTCCGAGACGAACATGGCCGGAAGATGAGTAAATCCCTAGGCAATGGTATTGACCCTATGGATTGGGTAACCGACTATGGTGCTGACGCTTTGCGGTTTACCTTGCTGCGTGGTTCCAATCCAGGTGTGGACTTGCCAGTGGGCGCCGATTCAGCTCAGAGCTCCCGTAACTTCGCTACCAAATTGTTTAATGCCACCCGTTTTGCATTAATGAATGGCGCTAAGGTGGGGCAGTTGCCTGCTCGGGAAGAGCTGACAGATGCTGACCGGTGGATTTTAGACCGGTTGGAAGAGTTGCGCGTTCAGGTGGATGATTACCTTGATCGTTACCAATTCGCCAAGGCCAATGAGGCGTTATATCACTTTACTTGGGGTGAGTTCTGTGACTGGTACCTTGAGATTGCTAAGGTACAGATTCCACGGGACTTCGATCAAGCCAGCCCTGCCGAGCAGCGTCTGGGGACCAATACCCAAGTGGTATTGGGACAGGTACTCAATGCGGTGCTTCGGATGCTACATCCTGCCATGCCGTTTGTCACCGAAGTGCTCTGGCGTGCATTAACTGATGGAGAATCTTTGGTCATTTCCAGCTGGCCTGATGCCAGCATGACCAATGGTGGGGCCAGTACCGATGAACTTGCAGCACGGCGGATAGCTGATGTGGAGAAGTTGGTTACTGAGATTCGCCGTTTCCGTTCCGATCAAGGGGTGAAGCCATCCCAGCAGGTCCCAGCTAGCCTCGACTTTAGTGCCTGTGACCTCGATAATCTCGAAGATATTGTGCGCTCGTTGGCGAAAGTTGGCAAACCAGGGAATGATTTCCATGCTTCAGCTTCCATCGAGCTGCGGCTAAGCACCGCAACACTAGAAGTTGCGCTGGATACTTCGGGGACGGTCGATAAACAGGCCGAGCGCAAGCGGTTGGAAAAAGACCTCACAGCGGCGCAGAAGGAACTGGAGCAGACCGGGAAAAAGCTCGCCAATGAGGCATTTTTAGCTAAGGCGCCGGAAGCAGTGGTGACGAAGATTACCAAGCGGCGGCAAGTGGCGGAAGAAGAAGTCGCCCGGATTAGTGCACGGTTGAAGGAATTGGGATAACCGTGAGCCATTCGGATAGTGACTTTGAAGAAGTAGAACTCGGTGATCTCAGGTTGGAAGAGACCGGTCTGAGCTTACCGATCGACCTTGGCACCGCTAAAGAAAAGCCAAAGTCACAAGAGATTACCGCTGCCGATCGTGCGGCATTGGCTGAGGTTGAGGCCGAATTGGACCAGCGGTGGAGTGAGGTGAAAATCGACCCCACTTTGTCGCGGATTGAATTGCTTATGGATTTATTGGGCAACCCGCAGCGCTCGTTCCCAGTGATCCATGTTGCCGGAACCAATGGTAAGACTTCTACCGTGCGTATGATTGAGTCGTTGATGCGGGCGTTTCATCGACGTACTGGTCGTACCACTAGCCCACACTTGCAGTTGGTCACTGAACGGATTGCGATTGATGGTGTGCCAATCCACCCAGCCGATTACGTACGACTGTGGCAGGAAATCAAGCCGTATGTTGAGATGGCTGATGCCGAAAGCGAAAAAACTGGTGGACCGAAGTTATCCAAGTTTGAAGTGCTGATTGCCATGGCATATGCCGCCTTCGCTGATGCTCCGGTGGAAGTTGCGATCGTGGAAACTGGATTGGGTGGCCGATGGGATGCAACCAATGTGGCTAATGCTGATGTCGCAGTTATCACGCCGATTGGGATGGATCACCTGGACTATCTAGGGAATACTATCGAGGAAATTGCTGGTGAGAAAGCCGGAATCATTAAGTCTCGGTGGGATATGGACGATCTGCTTTCACCCCCCGATAATGTGGTGGTGGTTGGGGAGCAAGCCCCAGCCGCTATGACAGTGATTTTGCAGCAAGCTATTGATGTGGATGCTTCGGTCGCTCGCTTCGGCGCAGAATTTGGAGTGGTATCCACCGCTGTTGCGGTGGGTGGTCAACAGTTGCATCTGCGTGGACTTGGTGGGGAATACGAGGACATTTTCTTACCACTGTCTGGGGCCCACCAAGCCCATAATGCTGCGGTAGCACTGGCTGCTGTGGAAGCATTTTTTGGGGCAGGAGCTGGTCGGAGCCTCGATTTGGATACGGTCAAGGAAGGGTTCGCTACTGTGCAATCCCCGGGCCGATTGGAACGAGTGCGCGCTACACCGACCGTATTTATTGATGCCGCCCACAACCCGCATGGGGCCAAAGCGCTGGGTGCAGCCTTGGAACGCGACTTTAATTTCACCCGACTCATCGGTGTGATTGCTGTATTAGGGGATAAGGATGCAGCAGGTGTCTTAACTGCCCTGGAACCTTATCTAGCAGAAGTGGTGGTCACCCAAAATACCAGTCCTCGGGCACTAGATGCCGAGACATTGGCCGAATATGCGCGGGAGATCTTCGGTGAAGAACGCGTCCATATTGCCTATAATCTTCCTGGCGCGGTGGAATTAGCCGTAGAGTTGGCTGAAGACGCCGAGGTACAGTCTGGCGCTGGGGTGATTGTCACTGGTTCAGTGGTCACCGCTGGTGAAGCCCGCACCCTGTTTGGAAAGGAACCCGCATGAGCGCCTTCTGGGAAAAAGAAGACGAGCAGCCTGAATATGGGCCCTTAGGGCCTGGTCATGAACCGATCAATGATCCAATGAAGGGGCTGCGTGGCATTATGGCTGGTGCCATGGGCATGGAAGCTACCACTTTTTATTTGGTACTCACTGTGATCTTGCGGGTGGATAATGGCGCGTATTGGACTACCTTCAATTGGGTATTTGTTACCGCACTAGCCACCGCCATGCTGATTTTGAGTTTCCTGCAAGCACGACCGTGGGCCATTAAGGCGAATGTTGGCATACAAGTGGTAGCCCTTTTCGGGTTCTTTATTCACCCTTCAATGGGGATAGTTGCGGTACTGTTTTGCCTAGTCTGGTGGTATATTCTGTATCTGCGGCGGAATTTGATTGAACGAATGAAACGGGGATTGCTCACCACTCAGCATCTGTAATTGAGCCCTAAACAGGGGGAGGCAGCGTAACCACTGCCTCCCTTTTTCTTCCTGTGGCGAAAGCAGGTGGGCTAAGCTAGAGCACCATGACTGAACGTACCCTTATTCTGATTAAACCCGATGGTGTTGCCAATGGACATGTGGGAGAAATCATCGCCCGCATCGAACGCAAAGGCCTAAAGCTAGTGGCGCTAGACCTGCGGGTTGCCGATCGGGAAACCGCCGAGAAGCACTATGCTGAGCATGCTGACAAGCCTTTCTTCGGTGAATTGGTGGAGTTCATTACCTCAGCGCCACTGGTGGCAGGCATTGTTGAGGGACCACGTGCTATTGAAGCATGGCGCCAACTTGCGGGTGGTACCGACCCAGTTGCCAAAGCCACCCCTGGCACCATCCGTGGTGACTTCGCTCTCAACGTTGCAGAGAACGTGGTACATGGTTCTGACTCCGAGGAATCTGCGGCACGCGAAATCGCCATTTGGTTCCCAAATCTCTAAACCAAGTCACGACAGCTTGCTATAGCACCCCATCTTCATGATGGGGTTTTCTGATTTCCGCAGGTTC
>JBHACV010000154.1:0-4124 GCA_041854705.1 Corynebacterium sp. | reverse complement strand
TCATCTACCACGATAACTAAAACATCCTTCAGCAAATTTCTCATATTAGTAAGGAGTTTTCGGTGCCTACCAATCAGCCGCCGCAACGTCAGATTCGGGCTCGTTATGATGACTCGACGGTTCGGGTTTATCAAGCGTATTCGGCAGAAATAGCCCTACCTGCACTGGCTGCTGGAAGATTTGTTCCACCTTTCAAAGTTGAGCGAATGACGTGGATCAAACCCTCATTTCTGTGGATGATGTATCGATCAGGATGGGCAACTAAGTCTGGGCAAGAGCATGTTTTGGCAATTGATATAACGCGTAAGGGTTTCGAGTGGGCGTTGGCTCATGCAAGTTTAAGTCACTTTGATGCGTCTATTCATGCTTCTAGGGAGGTGTGGCATATACAAAAAGAATCCGCTCCAGTGCGGATCCAGTGGGACCCAGAGCGAGATTTGAACCTGCAACGGCTTGATTATCGTTCAATTCAGATTGGCCTTGGGCCTGCGGCGGTTCCACTTTATGTCAATGAATGGATAACTGCGATTACTGATATCACAACGGAAGTTCATGCAATTGCTAATGGGGACCATGCGCAATTGGCAAGTATTCTAAACCAAGAACAGCCATACCAAGTGCCTGACAATATTAGAGGACAGATCGGTATTTCAATCTGAATTTAGTATCGGTAGGGCGGAACTAAGGAGCTTGGTTCAGTACGAATCATCCACTCGGGCAAGATCGGGAGTTGCCCCCTTGGCGATTGATTTCCTCCAATGTTTTCTTGGTATAGCGGTAGCGCAAGCACCTAAGGCGTTTTTGAACATTGTCCTAGAAGCTTGGGCTTCGGGACTGCTTAGTTATTGTCGGTGTTATGCCCAACAACTAAGCAGCCACTAATGACAGACTAGTGATCGAAATCGGCAGTAAAGCGGCCGTTAGCTACTGCATCCTTCAGAGCCGCAAAGTCGCTCATGCATAGTTGAGCATAGTCACGTGACCAGTCTGCCATTGCTTGTGGGAAGCCTGTGCCAGTGGCGAGGTATTCCGCAATTTGGGTAACCCCAGTCGATTGGGAATGGGCACGTGCCAGCATGCCACCACATATTTCCGCAGTGGATTTGAGACCACTTAATGTCAACTTTGACAGATCGACTGAACCTTTCATGTCACGGAATTGGCGCCAGTAATAATCAACTGGCATCTCGGGGCCAAGGTCACCCGCGTAACCGCGGACCCAACCAAGGAAAGGATCAGATTGAGCTTGCAGAATCCGTTGGCCCGCTATGACTCGGAAGCCATTGCCGAGCTCATTGGTGGTGAAGCGGGACAGTTCAGTTTTTTGTGATCGTCCACCATAGGTTTCCAGTACGCTTTTGTTTGCTTCTTTGATTTGGAGAAACAGCGGGTTGCCGCCTTGGTCTTGCAGTAGCAGGATGAAGCATCGGGTGCCCACCGACCCAACACCAACTACTCGGAGTACGACATCAACAAATTCGAAACCTGAAAGTAGATAGTGGATGTCTTCTCGAGTGGAAGCTAGATAGTCTTGCCACACATCATGTAGCTGTTCTGGATTAGCGTAGGGAACATGCCGAGTCAGCGGAGGTTGGTCGGTTATGCGCAATCGACCAGCATCGTCACGTACGGCTAGTTTTTCTAGGGCTTGAGTGGAGGTACGGGTGCGTGCCTTTGTGGTGGTTTTATCCAGTCGGTGGCGAGCTTTTCCTTTGGCAATTTCCTCTAGCTTGGTGGCATCGAGTGTTTGATAGTAGCGATCGAGAGCGGGCATGTCGTTGAGGGTGTAGATCCAGCGTCGGTAGGCTTTGGCTGTAGCCCGAACCAGCTTTTCTGCTTCTTCTTCTGTGGCGTCGATGTCGAGTGCCGCGAGGTACACGGAAGTTACTAAGCGGCGGACATCCCAGTCCCACGGAGCCCAACCTGCTTCGTCAAAATCATTGAGATCAAACACAAGTTCACGGCCGGGGGAGGCGTAGAAACCGAAATTGGAGATATGGGCATCACCACAGCAGACCACATTAATGTCTGTAGTTGCAGAATTTGCTAGGTCAGCAGCCATATTGGCAGCAGTGCCGCGATAATAAGCGAATGGCGATTGTAGCATCCGCCCGATACGTACTGGCACCAGATCTTGTAGGCGGGTGGAGTTTTGTTCTTCAATAATACGGAGGGGATCACGATCGCCGGTTGGCAGTTGCCCCAGTTCAACAAACGTAGCGCTCATATTAGGTTCCTTTGTGATTAGTTTGCGAGTGGCTCAAGTACTGATGCCCGTCCAGGTATGAGTGAGTGGTGGATGTTAGCGTCGTCAAGTAAGTCTGCAAGGGCGCCGCCACCATGCTCGAAGGAATAAGTTAGTTCGTCGGTGTAAATGAAGTACACACCCCAAAACACTATGCTGTCATCGCCGACGGTCAGCTGGTAGAACTCCTCAGGGTCGGCTACTAGCGGGTGGCTGATGAGCACGCCGTTGAAGTCGGAAAAGGGGTAGGTGTCGGTGAGCTCCCTGTTTGCTTGGGTGGTAGTGCCCCAGGACAAATAACCATCGATTGCAAATGGAAGTCGGGCAAGGTTTTTGAGCACGAGAATTGGCCACGAATATTTGGTTTCTTCACCCAAGGTCTTAATTTGGTCGATTGGCCAGTCGCCGGGCAGTGTCAGCATCAGCTCGGCACGGCTATACTCGGCAAGGTGTTCGGGCATTTTCATGGCTCGATCGGACATGCCAGAGGTGACCAGAGTCCACACAGGGCGTTCGGGAGTGGGCGGCCAAACATAAACATCAAGGTGTATATCCAGCGAAGCAATCTCGTGGAATACAAACGATTCGCCCGGGATACGGGTGCTTACCCAATCATTAATATGTTCGACAAGTGAGGTTGTATCTTCAGAGAAATCATTGGCCATTTCTCCAATCTAACATCCAGCGCTAAACGCATCAGTGCTGCTCCAATAGCTAAAAAGCTTGCTAAGGTGGGGTGCATATTCTTTCCAATCCACCTCCTAGTACTAAAGGAAGACGCATTATGGACTGGCGAAACGACCGTGTAGGTTCGGCACTCAAAGGTGAAAATCCCACTGTTTTGGCGGCGCTGGAGAACTCTTTTGCAGCAATTGGTGAGGTACAGTTCTTGCCTGGTTATGTTGTAGTGCTCACCAATAAACCTGGTATCGACCGCATCAGCGACCTTCCGCGGGCCGACCGGTTGGCCTACCTTGCTGACCTTGATCTTGTAGCAACCGCTGTGGAAAATGTGTGTGCCGCGCGTGACCCCGAGTATCGCCGGTTAAACATTGAAATGTTGGGTAACCGTGACGCCTTCCTCCACACTCACATTTTCCCGCGCTATGGCTGGGAGCCTAATGGCCTAGTCACCGATCCGTTGTGGCATTATCCGCAAAGCGCTTGGACCGATAGCAAGAATCAACTCGGACCCCAGCACGATGAATTGCGTGCTGCGTTGACCGCCGAAATCATTCGCTTGCGTGACGACGACGCTTTCTAATCCCTACATTTTTATCAGCTGTCATGCTGCGGCATGACAGCTTGTCAGTTGAGGCAGGGAACAACACACGATACTAATATCGGAAGATCTAGATCCCGCTAAAGTATAGCTACAGGTGACAGTTTTCAGGGGGAGCTTTCGCTAGCTGGAATTAACTTCTAAAATCGCGATTATGCACGGTGAATACAAAGTACCTGGTGGCAAGCTTATTGTTGCCGACTTAGAAATCGAAAATAATGTTTTGACCAATGTGCGTATCGCTGGGGACTTCTTTCTTGAACCCGATGAGGCACTCGATCGCATTACCCAAGCAGTTGTAGGGCTGCCAGCTGATAGTACTGCTGCGCAAATCGAACGGTCCATCCAAGATCAGATTCTACCCACTGACATTTTGTTTGGAATCACGCCGATTGGGGTGGCGATTGCTGTGCGTCGTGCGGTGGGGGCTGCCTTGGACTGGGACGATATTGAGTTTGAGGTTATTCATGGCCCAGCTGTGGATCCCAGCGTGAATGTTGCTATGGATGAGACTTTATTGGAGGATGTTGCTGCTGGTATTCGTAAGCCGTTTATGCGCATCTGGGAGTGGAATGCCCCGCAAATTGTGATTGGTTC
>JBHACV010000153.1:0-6332 GCA_041854705.1 Corynebacterium sp. | reverse complement strand
CTCACTGGTTACGGAATAGGAGAAGTGGTGCTAACCCTAATTTCCCTTGGAGATCGGGTCCGCGCTTTAACAACATAACAAAGACAACCCCCGCAGCTTGGAGTAAAGGTCACTGCATAGTGGCTTCGAAAAAGCTGCGGGGTTTTGGATGTTCGTGGTCACTTTGATGCTGCTTCGGATTTTCGAGTCAGCCTTATGCCACAAGGTGTGCTTTAGAATCAAGCTGTCTTTTATGCCCTAGCAGGTTGACTCTGGCGGTGTGGGTCGAGAAAAGCAGCTTGATTCCGGTAGGGCTTGAATAGTACCCCCAAAAAAGTGGTTCTTCCGGTTTGGGGGTGTCTAGTGGTGGGCTGAGGGCGGGAATCAAGCTGCACTTCCTGTTTTTGGTTTTGTGGTTGATGGAATCAAGCTGCACTTCCTATCCGGCAGTGTCTGTGGCAGCCCTGCGCATGTAAGAACAGCAGCTTGATTCCGGTAGGCACTCAACCGCGGCTTTGAATCGAGCTGTCATTTGGGCGAATGAAGCCTCGTAGCTGGCTGTGGAGCTAAGAACAGCAGCTTGATTCTCCACAACACTCCACACCACCACCTATCCGAACGCACTCTAAAACTAGAAGAGCCCGAAAAGTCGCATTGGTCTCAGAGGAGAAGCGCTTTCTAGGTTGCAAGCTAGGTGTGGATCCTAAAATTTCGTCTTCTTCAGGCAGGTCGAGCCCCAATATGACTGTCAAGCTGCTAATCCACACTTTGGAAAGCGCGGGGACAAGCTGCAGGCGCTAAGAAGCAGCTTGATTCTAAAGCTTGCCAGTTTTGACCCTAGTCCACTTCATTTGGATAGGCCCCTATGTGATGATCTACCCCACGAAGAGCAGCGGGGGATAGTTATAGTGCTGCCTTTCGTTTCTTTCTTTTTGTCTTTCAGTGCGTACAATGGGAAAGCTAACGTTTATCTGCAATATACTTAAACCTCCACTCAAAACCCAAGTAAAGGATTGCTCGTGTTTGGACTTTCCAAGATGCTCCGAATCGGTGAGGGCCGCAAGGTCAAACGGCTGCAAAAAATTGCGGAAGAAGTGCTTGCACTGGAGCCGCAATTCGAGGATCTCACTGATGAAGAACTGAAGGCCAAGACCGCAGAGTTTAAGGAACGCATCGAAGAGGGGGAGTCCCTCGATGACCTGTTGTTGGAGGCTTTCGCGGTCGCCAGGGAGGCTTCGTGGCGAGTGCTGGGGCAAAAGCACTACATGGTCCAGGTCATGGGTGGTGCCGCGCTACACTTCGGTTCGGTAGCGGAAATGCGTACTGGTGAAGGTAAGACCTTGACCTGTGTTTTGCCTGCTTATCTCAATGCTCTTGAAGGCAAGGGTGTGCATGTGGTTACCGTCAACGATTATCTCGCCAAGCGCGACGCAGAGTGGATGGGCCGTGTGCATCGCTTCCTCGGTCTTGAGGTAGGTGTGATCTTGGCAAGCATGCGCCCAGAAGAGCGTCGTAAAGCTTATGCGGCGGATATTACTTATGGCACCAACAATGAGCTCGGCTTTGACTACCTGCGCGATAATATGGTGCACTCACTGAATGATTTAGTGCAGCGTGGGCATCATTATGCGATCGTCGATGAGGTTGACTCCATCCTTATCGACGAAGCCCGCACCCCACTGATTATTTCTGGTCCAGCAGATGGACCATCACATTTGTATCCAATTTTTGCCACGCTGGCACCAAAGATGCGTGAGGGGATTCACTATGAGGTGGATCACCGTAAGCGCACTGTGGGTGTAAAAGAAGCTGGTGTTGCGTTCGTGGAGGATCAGATCGGTATCGATAACCTCTATGCACCAGAGAACTCCCAACTTGTGAGCTATCTCAATAATGCTATCAAGGCTAAAGAGTTGTTCACCCGCGATAAAGACTACATTGTGCGTGGTGGCGAAGTGCTAATCGTTGATGATTTCACCGGTCGTGTGTTGGAAGGGCGCCGGTACAACGAGGGCATGCACCAAGCAATTGAGGCTAAGGAAAAGGTCGAGATCAAGAATGAGAACCAGACCTTGGCAACCATCACCCTACAGAATTACTTCCGTTTGTATGACAAGCTGGCAGGCATGACCGGTACTGCCGAGACTGAGGCAGCCGAGTTGCACTCGATTTACAAACTTGATGTGGTGGCGATTCCAACTAATCGCCCACCACATCGTGAAGACTTGACTGACTTGGTGTACAAGACCCAAGAGGCAAAGTTTGCTGCTGTGGTTGATGATATTGCTGAGCGCGTTATGCGGAATCAGCCAGTATTGGTTGGTACCACCTCGGTGGAGCGGTCCGAATATCTGTCTAAACTGCTGCAGCGCCGTGGGATTAAACACAATGTGCTGAATGCGAAATTCCATGCCCAAGAAGCTCAGATTGTGGCCAAAGCTGGGCTTCCCGGTGCGGTAACCGTGGCTACGAACATGGCTGGTCGTGGTACTGACATTGTGCTTGGTGGTAACCCTGACATTATTGCCGATATTAATCTGCGCGAGCGCGGTCTTGATCCAGTAACAACTCCTGAGGAATACGAAGCAGCTTGGGATGACGAGCTGGAGCGAGTACGGGAAAAGTCCGAGAAGCTAGCAGAGAAGGTTCGTAAGGCAGGCGGCCTTTATGTTTTGGGTACTGAGCGGCACGAGTCCCGTCGTATTGATAACCAGTTGCGGGGTCGTTCCGGCCGTCAGGGTGACCCAGGTACTACTCGGTTCTATCTTTCTATGCGTGATGACCTTATGGTTCGCTTCGTAGGTCAGACTATGGAGAATATGATGAACCGTCTCAACGTCCCAGATGATGTCCCAATTGAGGCGAAAATGGTCACCAACTCCATCAAGGGTGCGCAGACCCAAGTGGAAAACCAGAACTTTGAGATGCGTAAGAATGTGCTCAAATACGACGAAGTGATGAATGAGCAGCGCAAGGTCATCTATCGTGAGCGCCGTGAGATCCTAGAATCTGCTGATATAGCTGACAATATCCAGGCGATGATTGACGAAACTATCAGCGCCTATGTTGATGGTGCTACCGCTAATGGTTATGTTGAGGATTGGGATCTCGAATCCTTGTGGAACGCCCTCGACACACTTTACGGTCCCTCGATTGAACCGGAAGATCTTATTGAAGGTGACCAGTACGGCGCACCCGGCGAGCTTTCAGCTGATGACTTGCGCGAGGCGATCCTAGAAGACGCCCATGAGCAATACGAGCAGTTGGAACAGGCTATCACCATGATTGGTGGTGAAGCCCAAATGCGCAATCTGGAACGCCAAGTCATCCTACCGGTGATCGATCAGAAGTGGCGCGAGCATCTGTATGAGATGGACTACCTCAAAGAAGGTATTGGTCTGCGAGCAATGGCTCAGCGCGACCCATTAGTGGAATACCAAAAAGAAGGCGGTGACATGTTTAACGCCATGAAGGATGCTATTAAGGAAGAAACTGTGCGGCAATTGTTTATGCTGCGTAAACAGTTCCAAGCACAAGCCGAGGCAATGGCTGCCCAAGCTGCAGAACAGTCTAACTAGACTCGACCCATTGGGCCGCTTGCCGCGGTGGCTCCCACTCAAACAATCCGCAGACTTTCTAGCTTTGCTACCGAGTCTGCGGGTTTTTCTATAGCTGCGACATAGGCATAACTGGACTCAGTGGTGCGAACGGTGCCATAGACGTCGATAAGCAAGGTGTCGGTGGAATCATGCCGAACATTAAAGTGAAACGACTCGACCTTGAAACCTGTGGTGGATTCGCGTTTGGGACGGCGGAGGCGAGCAGAGACATGACGGCGAACTTGGCTGGAAAAGAGGCTTGGGCGCAGTACAGATTTCGAACGTAGTCCAAAAGCACAAGTGAGCGCGATTGTGATCAAGGCGTGTGCAGCGTGCTTGTCTTCGAAAGATAATATTAGGGGGTTGCTGTGGTTAAATATTCGCTGCGGGGTGGGAGAATAGGCTTTGAGCAGGGATAATCCCGGTAGGGGTTGATACACGAAGTCCTCCAAATTAGTGGCTGAAGCTTTCGTGTGGGACAGCTGAAGGAGCTGATAAGAAAACAAAACAGCGACCTGAGTCAAATGGTGGTGATTCATCCCCAAAACTATGGAACAATGAACCCTAAAAGAAACAGGCAATTACTATTCTATGCCAATTTGATGATTTGTGAGGTGGTTTAAACCAGTGCGTGGCTTGATTGTGGATTACGTGGGTGTATTGGATGGCACCGACGAAGACCAGCGCCGGTGGCGCGAACTTTTTGCGGCAGCACGTCGGCTGGGCGTGGCAACGGCCGTACTTTCTAACGATCCAGGTGGGCCAGAGGCAGATCCAATCCGTATTCTCGCGTCCCAAGGCATTGTCGATGCAGTTGTACTTTCGGGTGAGATTGGTGCGGAAAAACCAGCTACCGCCGCTTACCAAGCCGCAGCCGATGCCATCGACCTGCCCATGCGGGATTGCGTGATGGTCGATGATTCGATCCTTAATGTGCGTGGTGCTGTCGAATCCGGCTTGGTTGGCGTCTACTACCAGCAGTTTGATCGGGCGGTTGTTGAGATTGCAGGTCTGTTCGGTATAGAGGGCGAATTCTAGTGCGCGTCTATCTGCCTGCGACCTTTGGCATGCTACGTGAACTGGCTGAAACCTCTCAGTTGCATGCCCGCTCTGGCTATGGGTTTGCGCTCACACCCGCGCTGAAAGAGTTCTACCTAGAAGGTGATGACGAAGAGATCGCGGAATTCGCATTTGACGACGCCGCTCGCGCCTCGCTTCGACTCCTTGCTATCGGCGACGAGACGACGTTTCCGCATCGCAGGGTAGTGATTTCGGTAGATGTTCCCGACACTAATATCACATTAGAACCCCAGAATGGCGAAAGCGTGGTCAAATTAGACCCAGCGCTAATCACCTTTGACCAAGTTGCCGCAATCCATATTGATGTGGAAACTTCCGAAGCGGCAACCAAGGCCGCCATTGAGGTTATCGACGAAGCCGACCTTGGCGATGAAGGTGCGGAGCTGACTGTCGGTGATGCATTAGATAACTTTTTGGCATGGTACGACCCTTCTGAATTGGATGTATTGGTGCAATTGATGTAGGTCACAGATCGACAACAGACGAGATCTCCAAGCGGTGCTAGGCTGGGGCAGGAACTAACCTCTGGGGACACTGTTGAATTGGGAGTGCTACTATGGCCGATACTGGAGCAAACCTTCCTGCACATCGTTTACGTGCTACCACTCAAATGCGAGAAGCGGCGCAAATAGCGTTCAATACCGCATTTGACGATGGTCAGCTCGATTTTCAAGAAGTGCGGGAGCGTTCTGAAATCGCAGTGCGAGCCACCTATTGTGACGAGTTAACTGCCCTTTTTCAGGATCTGAGTTTTCCCCGAAACTTGCCAGCCACAGGTGATCCAGAATTCATTGACACCTTAGTCGCGGCTTACGAGCAAGGCGTCACAAATCTGCGGGATTTCCTGCCTGCAGACCAGTCTCGGCGTGCTCCTGCTTTTCAACTGGCTGATCCGGCACAAGGGGATTCAGTGAGTGTTGCACTTTTCAGTGGTAGTACAAAACGTGGACCTTGGATCTGTGCTCCAAAACATACCGTGTTCTGTGCATTCGGCGGAGCAAGCATTGATTTACGCAAAGCACAGTTGACCTCATCAAACACCACCATCAAGGTGGCTGCCAACTTCGGTGGAATTGATGTTGCTATACCTGAAAACTACCGAATCGTGTCGCAAGTTCTACCTATTTTTGGTGGTTCGGCTGTGAATGAATCAAAACGAATCACTATTAGCCAAAGTGAACTGCCGCCTGATGCACCGGTGATAGTGGTGCGCGGATTTGCCGCTTTTGGCGGGGTAAATATCAGGAGAGTCCCAGCAGTATAGGGGGTATTTCTGGGCAGTCGGACGTCTGCGGGAGTGTGCTGATAAGTTGACACCCGAACCGTATGGCAACTGATACCTAGGGTGGGTGTGGCTGATTATGTACTGTTGCATTTTAAGCATAGGGCTGCTGTGTGGTGGAATCGAGCTGCCTTTTTTGGAGTTTGGTTGATCCGGTTTGGCGTTTAGACATAGGGATGACAGCTTGATTCCTAGCGGTGGGGCTGTTTGAAGCCGAATGAAGAGATCTTTAGCTGGTGCAATGCACGGTTGAGCTACTTTTATAATCGTATTTGCGGGAATCGAGCTGCTATTCCTCGATTGGTTGGGCCCACTTGGTGTCCTAGAGTGGGAAAGGACAGCTTGATTGTGGTGGCATCTCAAACCCTCCACAGACAACCGATTTTCGGTAT
>JBHACV010000152.1:0-11387 GCA_041854705.1 Corynebacterium sp. | reverse complement strand
GTTCCAGCACCGGGAACACCCAACGGGCTGGGCGTCCAGTTGCCAGCACTAGTGCCGCGCTTTTCGACGCCCGCATCACCGCATCCCGCAGCCGAGGTGTGACTCGTTCGGCAGAGGTGATGAATGTTCCATCGATGTCGCTGGCAACTAGCTGCGGTTCCATATTATTTTCCTCGCTTTTTTGCTTTACGCTCGGCTCGGGCTTGGCGCTCTTGTTGGTCTTTTAGCTCAGCTTCTTCCACAGTGGGGGCAGAACCCCCCAGGGAAGCTGGGCGCCAATACTCCCCACCTGCAAAGGGACCATATTCTTGTTCGTAGTCGGCACGTACCTCGTCAAGCATGCGCTTCATAGTGTCATGGAGTACAGCGGTGTCATGGTCCACATCACCAGTTAGGGGAATGGGCGGTCCCGCCTGTACCCAGATAGGAAAATTGTTTCGTCCCAGCTTACGGGGATGGTCTTTGGTCCACAATCGTTGCGAACCCCAGATCACCACTGGCACGAGGGGAACTTGTGCGGCGGTGGCGATGCGCACCGCACCAGATTTTAATTCCTTGATTTCAAAGCTACGAGAAATTGTTCCTTCGGGGAAGATACCCACTAGGTTTCCCTCTTTGAGGCTGGCAGTGGCTGCCTCTAAAGACGATGCCCCGGCAGAACGATCAACTGCTATGTGTTTCATTTTACGCATGATCGCCCCGACTACGGGGACCTCAAAGATCTCCTTTTTAGCCATGAACCGCACTAAACGCCGACCACGCACATGAGCAATGGTCCCACCAAAAATGAAGTCGTAATATCCAGTGTGGTTAAGTGCCAGCAAAGCTGGACCTTCGGCGGGAAGATTTTCTGAGCCACGAATGGACATGGCAACACCTTGAGCCTTCAGCAAAGCAATGGCTAGCCGAATGATGACAGAGTTATAGGTCCGTTCTCTGGTCTCTCGCGGGTGCTTAGCTCCCTGCTGAAAATCTCGCTCCACCCAAAAGATTGAGCCGTATTTACGCCAGCCAGCTTTGGTCATGACCGACCTCTTTTCGCCACAGGTTCGAGTATTTCCTTGCCCATAAATGGCTGCAATGCCGTTGGAATACGCACCGAACCATCGGCTAATTGATTATTCTCCAAAATCGCCACCAACCAGCGGGTGGTGGCTAATGTGCCATTGAGCGTGGCTGCGATTTGAGCTTTACCATTGTCATCTCGGTAGCGGGTTTGGAGGCGACGAGCTTGGAAGGTAGTGCAGTTTGAGGTTGAGGTTAGCTCTCGATAGGTTCCTTGGGTAGGAACCCAGGCTTCAGTATCAAATTTTCGGGCAGCAGAAGAACCAAGGTCGCCAGCTGCAACGTCAATAATGCGATACGGAACCTCCATTGCTGAGAGCATATCCTGCTCCATTGCCAATAGGGCTTGGTGCTGGGCTGTCGCGTCTTCGGGCTTGCAATAGATAAACATTTCTAGCTTGTCGAACTGGTGCACCCGCAAAATACCGCGGGTATCTTTGCCATGCGAACCAGCCTCTCGACGGAAACATGAAGACCAACCCGCGTATTTTAATGGCCCCTCCGATAGATCAATGATTTCATTTTGGTGGTAGCCAGCAAGTGCAACTTCCGAGGTTCCCACCAGATAAAGGTCATCGCGTTCAAGTCGATATACTTCCTCGGCATGTTCACCTAAAAATCCGGTACCAGCCATAACCTCAGGACGCACCAATACCGGCGGAATCATGAGGCTAAAACCGGCAGCGCGGGCCTTTTGCGCTGCAAGGGTAAGCATGGCTAATTGGAGGAAAGCACCATCACCGGTGAGATAATAGAAACGTGCACCACCAACTTTGGCACCACGTTCAAGATCGATCAGTCCTAAGGAAACCCCTAGGTCCACGTGGTCTTTAGGCTCAAAATCAAAACTGGTGGGTTGACCAATATGCTCTAAAACTATGAAATCATCTTCACCACCTGCTGGCGCTCCAGCAATGACATTGTCAATTTTGTATTGCAGTTCGCCAACTTTTTCTTCAGCCATTCGGCGGGCTTCTTCAGCTGCTTTGACCTTGCCTTTAAGTTCATTGGAGCCTGCCAGTAATGCGGGTCGCTCTTCAGGAGTTGCCTTACCAATCTTTTTGCCTAGGGCATTTTGTTCAGCTTTGAGCTCATCGAAGATTTTAATGGCATCCCGGCGCGCTTGATCTGCAGCTAGGAGGTCGTCGACAAGCTCAGGATTAGCGCCTCGCGCAATTTGTGACTCGCGTACTGCTTCTGGGTTTTCACGTAGAAACTTCAGGTCAATCATGTCTTTTAGCCTACCGGTAGTGACTGTTCAATACCGAAATACCAGTACTGGTTATTACCACTGCGGTAGAATGGTGTCATGGCCGACACTCTAATCGAGTTGCCCGCTAGGACCCTGACTGACGGAAGCAACACTCCGAAGCACCAGCAACTCAGGGAGATTTTAGAAGAGCTGTGTAGGAATCACCTCAAGCCAGGCGATATGTTGCCGGGTGAGCGGGTTTTGGAAGAAACATATGGAGTTTCTCGGATCACGGTTCGTCGTGCCATTGGCGATTTAGTTTCTTCAGGTCAGTTGCGTCGGGCGCGGGGGAAGGGAACGTTTGTGGCTCATTCGCCTTTGGTGGCGCGAGTCCATTTGGCGAGTTTTTCTGATGAAATGGCCGCACAGAATATTGAATCTACTTCGAAGATTTTATTCTCGGCGTGGTCGGAGGCGCCGGAGGAGGTGCGGGAGTTTTTCCATTCGCCATCGGCTCAGCCTCATACGCATTTGAAGCGGTTGCGGTTGGGTAATGGCAAACCGTTTTGTATTGATGATGGTTGGTATAATTCCGATTTTGCCCCGGATTTACTCGAAAATGATGTGTATAAGTCTGTGTACGCCATTTTGGAAACACATTATGGTATTTCCATTTCGGATGCGGAACAGATTGTTAGTGCGGTAGCCGCCACATCAATTGAAGCAGAGTTGCTAGATGTGGCGGTGGGGACTCCATTACTCAAGGTCATTCGGTTTTCTCGGGCGGGTAGCGATCCAGTTGAATGGTGCTCTTCGGTTTACCGGACGGACCGCTATGCTTTGCGAACGCTGATTACTAAGGCATGATGGAATTATTATGACTGAAAATTGGCGCTCTGCTTCGGCTTTACGGATCATGTTGGTAGCGGCTTTGGCAACCACTGCGGCCGTGGGTGGATTCAATTATGTTTCGGCTCATTCTGGCACTCCTATGTTGGGTGGAGATTCGGCTTCATCTAGTGCTCAGAACAATGTGGCGTCTTTTACCACTGCTGATGCGGGTACCTGCCTTACGTGGGAATTGACTGATGGTGCGATCAGTTCTTTCGAGCAGACCGATTGTGCTGGGCCGCATCGGTTTGAGGTTAGTTCCCGGGAGGATCTAGCGGCTTATCCGACTTCGGAATTTGGCCCATCAGCGCCTCGGCCAAGCTTGACTAGGCAAGCACAGTTACGGGAGGAGTTGTGTAAGGAGCCAACTATGAGTTATTTGGGGGGTACTTTCGATCCCTCGGGCAAGTACTCTATTGCTCCGATTCTGCCGCCTCAAGAGAACTGGGATGCTGGGGATCGCACATTATTGTGTGGGGTGCAGGCTACTGATGAAAACGGTACTGTGATTACTACTACTGGTAAAGCTGCGCAGCAGGATCAGTCGCGGATTTTCAGCGTAGGGGATTGTGTAGCTATTGACAGTACTGATTCTAAAAAAGCAGTTCCGTGTTCTAAACCACACCAGATGGAAACCACGTTGGTAGTGGACTTATTGTCGGTCTTCCCAGATTCCACCCCGAGTGTTGAGCAGCAGGATACTCATCTTAAGAAGGTGTGCACTAAGGCTGCTCAGGATTATTTGGGGGGTGATGATCCGCTGTACTATTCCACTTTGCAACCGTATTGGGATTCAATCCCGGAAGATTCTTGGTCTAGGGGGTCTCATAGCGTGAATTGTTCTTTGATGTTTGCTGATGGTGGCAAACTAGGTACTTTGGAGGGAAGTGCAAAGGGAACATTTACCATTAATGGTAATCCTCCGGCGGAGCGTCCTGAGCGCAAGCCTATTGTCAATCCCGAAGCTTTAGAAAGCGTTGGGGCTACTACTACAACTGCCACGCCTGCCCCATGATTGAGGTTTCCGACGATCGTTTCGAGGAGCTTGTCGACGCAGCTCTCGCCCAGATTCCTGATGCTGTTGCTGATAGGATACGTAATGTCGCATTCCTCATTGAGGACTATGATCCTGCCTCACCGTATATTTTGGGTTTGTATCGGGGAGTGGCATTACCGAAGCGCACCTTTGACCACACTGGGTTTCTGCCCGATACCATCACCATTTATCGCCAAGCGATCAAAAATGTGTGTCATACCGAAGAGCAGTTAGTAGAGCAGGTACGGATAACGGTGATGCATGAAATTGGGCACTATTTTGGACTCGATGAAGATGATCTGCATCGCTTGGGCTATGGGTAAAGCCGCTCTTGGCCGTGTGCTGGTTACAGGTCAGTATTGTTTTAAGGATCGGTGCTGATCCCAAGCGATTTTTAGCTTCGCTCCCCCACTGATGATGAGCATCACTCCGGTGCTCATGATGACCCAGAATAGATCGGGGGCAAATAATCTCACCAGCGACCACGTGCTGCCTGTCACAGCTGGTAAAGCGGCAAGGCTGATGGGTAGACCAAGGTGTAGCACATAATCGCTAAAGTGTTTTGTGCGACTTGGGGTAGCAAGGCGCCGTTTCCAACGAGGTAATCGGATAAGAGTGGCGGCAGCGATTGTGAGCAGGAGGGCACAAATGGCAGTGATACTTAGGTGGGCTAGGATATATTTGTGCTTTGGTAGTTCAGAAGGCTGATGTCCCAGCAATTGCGCAACGATACCGTCTTCTACCTGTTCAAACATTGGGCTGGCCACCAGATAATCTTGGGCTGGTACCAAAATAACAATGCTCAGTTGTTGGTTTGGCAAGAAGGTAATGGAAGAAATATAGTTTTCCGCCATCCCACTGTGGGTAATTTTGGGCTGGCCATAAGCCTCGCCAACAAACCAACCAAACCCGTAATTTTGATTGCCGTGCCACATTTCGTCGATACTTGTTTGACTAATGATCCCTTCCCCACCATTAAGGTACATTCGCGCATAACGGCCGAGGTCCTCGGCACTACTAATCAAATAGCCAGCGGCTAAACTTTCGGCCCCAGAATGTCCGGGGTATGGTAGTTCTTCAGCACGATTGAATCCAAACCAATTTCGATGTCCAGGTACTAATCCAGCAGTTTTGGTTTGTGTGAGGTCTAAGAAAGTATGCTTCATTCCCAATGGGTCGAGGATGTGCTGTTGCAGGTAGTTGGCATAGTCTTGGCCAGAGGCCTGTTCAATAATTTCTCCCAGCAGAGTGTAGTTGAGATTGGCGTATGTGAAGCTACCCCTGCTTGATGTAATCTGCATGGTCGCAAGCGTTTGCGTAGTACCAAATCCGCTGGTGTGGCGAAGTAACTCCCGTACGGTAACATCCTGCAATTCCTTGTAGTTAGGCAGGTAGGTAATCGCTGGTTCATCAAGAGCCACTTTTCCTGATTCCACCAATTGCATGATGGCAAGCGCAGTGAAAGATTTTGTTGTTGATCCCATAATCTGTGGTGCATGTGCCGATGGATAATTTCCAGTGGTAACAACCAGCTGGTTGTCAGTGGCATTAGTAATCAGTAAAACCGCACCAGGCACATAGGTTTTGGCTACTTCTTGGCGAAAATATTCGGTTATTGCTTGTGTTTCGATGCCCGCCGGTTTCCCGCTCACTTTAGTGGTGCATACCGCAAGCACTGTAATGGTGAGGAACATGATAATAGGGAGTCGGCGCCAGAAACTGCTCATGATTTTAAGGCTAGTCCATACTTCCTTCGGTTTTTATAGATTTCACTTGTGTAGTTGTTGCCAAAAACTATTAACGGCCTTGGAAGATCAGAGCTAAAATAAAACTGACTGATCGTCAGTCAGTTATTAAAATGCCACTTGCTCGGCACAAAACTCAGGAGACTACGATGTCACCAAAACCACGAAGGGCCAAGCCAGCACCCGAGCGTCGTGCTGAGATCCTCGACGTCGCAAAACAGTTATTCATCACCAAAGGGGTCAAGAACACCGCAATGGAGGATGTGGCAAAACAGATTGGCGTCGCAAAGGGCACCTTGTATTACCACTTCACTTCCAAAGAAGAAATCTTGCATGCCTTGATTACCCGCACCTCCAAGTTAATGACTGAGCGGGCCCATAGCATCGTCCAATCAGATATGCCCGCAGTGGAAAAACTCTTAGCAGTTCTGGCCGCCACCCGCGCGGAGGAAGAAGAACGGGAACTCGCCGAAGAACTCCACGCTACTGGCAATGCCGAGTTCCACATCTTGTCCATCGTTGAGTCGGTCCGTAATCTCACCCCAATTCTGACGGAAATCGTTGAGCAAGGCATCGCCGAAGGTAGCTTTAACACCACCCAGGCTCGGGAAAACATCGAAATCCTACTCACTAGCGCGGGAATGCTGTTGGACGAGGGAATTTTCCTTGGCGAAGCCAAAGAGATCCCTCGGCGCACCGTGGGTTTAGTTAATGCAGCAGAGACCCTGCTGGGATGCAAACCAGGAACCTTTGCACAACTTTTAGACATTCAGCCTGACTAAATTTTTCACAACCTTTTCCACCAGTAAGACGCACTACCTTAGGACTATTGCTCACCCACCCTTGTGAGCTGAAGTCTAAGCACACGGAGAAACCCGCATGTTGATACGACTTCTCAAAGCTGATCTCAAACGCGGCTCCATCGTCGCCCTCACCTTAGCTGGCCTCATCGGGTTGGCCGCAATGCTGACCACCGCCAGCACAGCGTTGATCGTCGATACGCTTGCCGCAACAAGCCGACTGCAGGAGCGATCCAAAGTTCCGGATCTGATCCAAATGCACGCATGCAATATCGATGATCAAGGCCGGAAAGCCATTGATGATTGGGTGCCCACCCGAAGTGACATCACCGCCTACGACGTGTTGAAAACCTTGCCAGCACCACGCCAAGACCTATGGATTGCTGGGAAAACCAAGCAGAGGCATATCATGAACCGGCCTTTGTCACCCCACCGAAAACAATCGATCTACTGCTAGACGAAAATGACAATTCTGTCGATCCGGCACTACCTTGGTGGTGGTCACCCACGATGCCCGCGTGACTGCCCGCGCCGATCGGGTAATCTTGCTTGTCGACGGCACCATTACTGAAGATCTCCACCTTGGAGCGAGGCTAGGTGAATTATGTACAATTTTAAAAAAACAGGATTTTCAGAACTTCCAGTTGGACGGGAGGCCGAATATTACAAAGAAAAAATTGACGAGGTTAGTATTTTCACTAGCGATGATCTAACTGATCGATCACTTTATGGAGATGTGGAAATAGCTGGCGTTAAATGTGTATTTGGAGCTAAAATCAATCCAAAAAACATTGCTCATTTGGTTGAACTTTCATGGGAGAGGAATGACTTTTCTTTTGAAGGGATTCCACTTGCCGGTTTGTCTATGGAGCAGTTGGCTGACGCGCTTGCAGTAAAGGGATTTACTGTAGAAAAAGATGGCAATGTGCTGAAATTAGTTGATGCTCAAGTTTCTTTTTTCTTTTATGAAGGAGATCCTGCATCAATCGCATGGTGGTTACCGAGCTTCTATGAAGCTAATGCAAGTATATAGTTCTACCGTACTTGAAGGTGATTACCTAAGGAGGTGCAAGCTGATGGCAGGCCCCAGTTATTGTCCTATGGGGATGAAGCGTATCGGGTACGTAATATGGCATCAAGATTAGTGTATGTGTTCTCGGTTGTGACAAAGCATTCACTCCTGCAACCTGTAGCACCACTAGTAGACGCACTGGGGCTTGACCCCCAGAAAGTAGATACGTTTGGGGCGGGTTGTGTCAAGTTTTGTTGGTGGTAGAACTTTATTGCTTATCGATGACCGCAGCCAGATCTTGAGAATTCGGCTCAGCTTCACAAAATATGAACCCAAGCCAGTGCCCAACATGCCGTAACCCCCCTTGGTGTCGGCCCCAACCTGGGCACCGCCCAAGGATACGTCACAAACCCAACAACATGGACAGATCTACTAGGACTACAAGCTTGTGAAAAGGTAGCATCTCACCCAAACTATCCAAAACGAGATGCGCTAGGACCGTATCGAACTACAACTGTGGACAGCAGCTAGATCTAGTTGCCCAGATGGAGCGTGACAAAGTTCTTCGCGATCAGAAGTTGACTGCCCTGATAATAAGATATGGAAAGACAACGAGCTAAGCGTAATTCGGGATGTTGGCAGAACACCTGAGTATCAAAAATTATTGCAGCAAAATGTTGATCAGTACTAGGTTGATATTAATGGTAATTTGGTTAGCCATCATCATCTTGACCTGCAATTTACTTTAGATAGTCAGCGTCATATTATCGAATATGATCGGTTTACTTCTGGGCGTGGTATCGGCCATGAATGGCGGGCAACAACTAACGATCCAAATGTGATTGTGACACTGATACAGATTGGAAAATAGGTGTGTTATATATAACTTTTGGAAAGAAAGCAGTGATTATTCGTGGTGATCTACCACTTGCTGTTTCCATGCTTGAAACTATGTATGAGAATTACCTTTTGACAATGCATCAATGTGAGTCGGTTGATGAGGCATTTGCGCATCAAGGACATGCATGGATTTTACAGGAATTTAATGGTTGGGTTGCAATGGAAAGTATGGCCCCTGACCAGGCTTTTATAATTGATTTATTTCAAAAATCAGGCAAGTATTTACATGACACAGCATATTCAGTTTTCTTAAGGGAGGAGGATGACTTACAACGTTATGCTGTTCGTCCAATAAATGCTTTAGGCCTAGGGGTTTATGATCCAAAAGACGATACGTATCAGTTTATGCATAAAAGCTGGGTTCTTGATCACTGTGATATTTATAAAACTGCTGACACGGGGAAGATTCCATTGAGCTTAGAGGAATTATCTTGCACAACAATTGAGAATTTTTTGCCGATTTGAGCATCCCTGTTCAATTTGGCGGGAGAAAGAAGAATAATCCATTAATTTTTGTACTCAAACGGGTGGTAAAAACTGATGAACAATGGGCTGAATATTACCAAAATCTTTACAATAAGAGAAACGAATAATTTAAAAGCTGAAACAAGCTCTCTGAGGCTTATTGAGCTTTTCTTATCAGAGTTTTGCAGTTGAGGTGTAGTACTCTTAGTACGATTTTTATTATGATGGTGTTTTTGTGCGGGTAGAGGCTTACTTTTTAAGTGCTTTGCAGCGTATTCATGGCTGAAGATGAAACTAACATCGAGATAGTGCGAGAACTTTAGCTTAGTAAAATAACCCTTGCCTGGTGGGTGAAAATCTACGGACACACGGGCCGCCACCCAAGTTTGAGATTTTACAGCGCTACAAAAGATTACTGGCCAGTTGGAGTTGGGAAAGCTATTCTCAAGGAGCTGGTTGAGAGAAATTTCTAACCTCCATCAGGCGATACGGTGCTGTGAAACAGCTGCCCGAAGTTATGGAAATTCCAGATCACTAGAAAACGAACTTTTGGAGAACTAAAACTACGACAAAATATTATAGGAAATATGAAGTTGAGATGATTGAAGCAGGGTGGATGGATGACCTTATGCTGGAGGAGTTAGTGAGAGTAGAAAGTTCTTATAGTGGAAAGTATGCAAGTGCAGCAAGTGAGACATTGGATTACTACTTAACCAGTGGTTGGTGTGAAGTAAGTATGTGATTGGTATGGATTTTAAGAAAAGCGGTATCCCAGGTCTTTTGATTTCTGAGCCGTTTGAGAACTTCATCGATGCACTAGATGATTTAGATCTCGATGTTAAATTTGGCTATTTTTCCCTTAACGGCAGTTTATTCCTCGAGGGGAAAAAATATTTTATAAATGTCGAGAAGGAAGAAAGATCTAAAATGGTGGAGTCGATTGAGCTGAATAGCATTTTTGGTGATGACTATTTTGAGGGGATACATATTTCAAGTTCTACTATTGACAGTTTTATGGAGGCGCTAGCAGCAAAGGGCTCTACACCGATCTACCAGGATTCTGGAATTTGGTGGCCAAAAGAACGTATTTCATTCTATATTTACGAAGATGTTCCACGCAGTATTTGTTGGTGGGGTGAAAATATTACAAGCGAAAGCGTGAGATCTATTTTTTCTTCATAAAAGATGAATAATTGAGCCTGAGGCTTATTCAAGCTTAGTGAGGAATAATAATGAATACCGCCCCCGGTTCGACTATTTTCCAGAACCTGAATAGTTGCATCCTTCTTTTCTCTTGGTAAACTTTGATTGGTTTACCTTTTCTAATGATTCATTTGAGCGACTAAAAGGAGATATTGTGCGTAATTATGTTATGGAGTGGTCGGCAGAACAACGGAAAATCCCACTCATTAAAATTGATAAAATTATTGAGAAATTCTATCCTAGTGGTGTCCAAAAATATCTTTTACTCCGTCCTGTTCCAAGGGAAATCTTAGATCACCTTAGGCAAAGTGAAAATCTAAATTTTTTGTGGGATTTTGATTTAAACTTGAGGGGAAGTGTCAAATTTACTCAGCAGCCAAGTTGGGTTGGGTTTGCAAAAGTGAATAACGGTTGTAGTGTTGAAAATTTGGAAAAAGATTATTATTGTTGGGAACAATATCCCATTGGAAAAATTATTGTAACAACTAATCCTAATATTCATCATGAAATCGAGCAGCCTTACCTTGATACTATTGATGGTCCAATGCTGCCAGTGGATTTCTTTGAAATTCTATTTGCTAACGGTGGAAAATTCTCTTATGAAGTTACTATAGCGAGCCAATATCGTAATGATTTAGGGGGACTGATGAGTTTTTATTTGCTGATGAACAAATATTAACTGACAGTGATTTATTTCATTGGTCCAAGATAGTTAGGTCCACAATAATGAGATTTTCTCACTAGAATTATTTATCGCACTTGACTGGGAGAAAAGATAGTGCTGTGAGCTTGCCAAAGAAACATTGTTAGAGCGATGTCTCTTCATTGACTAGAACAGGACCCATGCTGTCAAGTACACCGATGGACAGAACAACAAGCTGATTTTTCTGGTGAGAAACCTCAGTATTATTGCATGGGCGAATGCTAGTGGTTATGAGATTGCGAAAATAGCAGCATCGCATCAAGTGTGTCCTGAGATTTGTCAGAAGATAATTCCAGAGGGTGTTAATGTTGTGACACCTTTAAGGAAGTAGGAGCTAAATCGGATGATTGATTTTGATAGGTTGCAGCTTTCGCC